>JBNMHH010000033.1:0-11475 GCA_050872665.1 Helicobacteraceae bacterium | reverse complement strand
TTATGGAGTTAGCTGAGGAAAGTGGCTCGTTAGATGAGTTGGAAATGGATATTTTAGAGCATTTAATGGCGCAAAAGTCCATAAAAACGCGCGACATTATGACGGCAAAAAGCCAAATGTTCGCACTTAGCGAAAATGAAAGCATAGATTCGGCTTTGCAAAAGGTGGAGGAGCGAAAATATTCGCGCATTCCGCTGACACAGGGCGATTCAAGCACCATAAACGCACTTGTCTTTAGACAAAGCGTCCTATCGGCGAATCTCACAAATAAAGGCAAAGATAGCCTAAAAAGCATAGCAAAAAATATGCGCTTAGTTAGCGAAAATATGCAGGTTATGGCGTTATTAAAGCTATTTGTGATTTGCAGAGAGCATTTGGTGGGCGTGGTTGATGAAAATAAGCAATTTGTCGGCATTGTAAGCCTAGAAGATGCAATCAAAGCCGTCTTTGGTGTCGGCAATTTACAGCGACATTAGGGGGCAAAAATGACTTTACTTATCACTTATTGCGTTGTCGCTATTTCGTGTAGCTTTTTATGCTCGATTTTGGAATCGACTTTTTTAAGCACCACGCCTAGTTTTGTAGAAAGCTACGCCAAAAAGCACCCCAAAATCGGCTCATATTTGCGCTACCAAAAATCCCACATTGATGACACAGAGGGCGCGATTTTGGTGCTAAATACTTTCACTGTTACGGGCAGTGCGACAGGATTCGGTATTGAAATAAACGCGCTTTACGGCGAGGAATATCAATTCGCCGCTTCCACCGCCTTTGCAGTCGCACTCATCTATCTCACAGAGATTTTCCCAAAAACTATCGGGGCGACTTATTGGCAGAGCCTTGCGCCGTTTGTGGCGGTATTTATCCACTATTTGCTAAAAATCGCCTTTCCATTTGTGTGGGTGGCAAAAATTATTATAAAATTTATGTCCTTTGGACAAAAGGGCAAAATCACGCGCGAGGAAGTCCTAGCAGCTAGTGAGATAGGCAAAAAAGGCGGTTCGCTAAATGAAAAAGAGACGAATCTTGTCCAAAATCTACTAATGCTTAAAAACTACCAAGCCACCGACATTCTCACGCCTCGAAGCGTGGTTTTTTCGCTGAAATACGATGACAAAATCAAAGACATTGCCAAATCCAAGCATATCTTTACATTTTCCCGTGCGCCCGTGTTTGCAGAGGATACGATTATTGGCATTGTCGATACAGCGGAGATTATGACAGAGGCATTGCGCGAGAAACCGCGTGAATTAGCGGATTTTATCCGCCCTGTTTTTGTCGTGCCGTATAATTTGAGTGTGCTAAATCTTTTGCGCCTTTTTATGCAAAAAAATGAGCGATTTTTCGTGGTGCAGGATAGATACGGGCAGTTTTTTGGAATCGTAACCTTTGAAGATGTGATTGAGACGCTGTTAGGCGAAGAAATAGTCGATGAATTTGATGAAGTAAGCGATATGCAAAAACTCGCCAAAGAACGCGCCACAAAGCTAAAAGCAAGATATTTGGATAGGATTAAGCAATCTTAAAAGTGGGCGATTCGCGTGAATCGAATGGCGATTCGGCGAATCTAACTCGAATCTATGGGCGAATCGGCGTGGATTTAAGGGCGAATCTGCGTGAATCGCACTAGTTTCAGCACGAATCTAGCATTTTTTTACTCGTCATTGCGAGGGCGAATCGTAGATTCGCACGAATCAATCCAAAAAAATCACACGAAATCTAACCCAAATATAACGCATTATTTTCACACATTTCACATAAAAATGACATTTTCATAAAATTTTCATAACATTTAAGAAAACTTTAAGGGGGGGGGGAATTACAATTACGGCTTATTTTAACTTTAAAAAAGGAGAGAATATGAAAATATTTTCAAAAATGGCACTAGCGGCGTTAATGGCAGTAGGATTCGTGGGTTGCGCAGGGACAACGGTGGGCAACGCAATCATCGGGCAAAAGAACGAAGTCGAGCTTACAAGCTCCGTCATCGTGGGCAAAACCACGAAAAAAGAAGTCTATGAAATGTATGGCGAACCCACAAAGAGTTTTGGTAAAATCAATGCGGCGATGATTGGCAAAGGCACAACCGATGCAGCCATACTACACGGGCGAATCGACAATGAGGAATATAAAGTATCAAACCCCAAAACCACAAGTTTGATAATGTATATGCACTCAAACGCTAAAAGCAACAGCTACAACCCACTCGCAGGGATATTTATGGACAAAGAAGTCAGCACAACGATTAAGGCATTTTACATTGGATTTGACGAAAATGACATTGTAACCGAACGCTGGTATTCTACACAGAAAATAGACGGCTCTAAAAGCGCGTTTTAGTTTATTGTAAGATTCTTACTTAGCTTTAAAGATGGCACACGCCGTCTTTAAAGCTAAAATTCTATTTTAGTGAAACTTCAAACTCCCACGCTATCAAATTCCATTATATTTGCATAGTCCCAGACTTTTGCGATGAGATTTTGTGGATTCATTGTATTTCCTTGCCTCTTTATGAAACATTTTTATGGTTATTTTAGCAAAAAGACAATACAATCAAAGTGTAATCTTTATATGAAAGGGATTGCAATGATATTGCATAGCAACCATATTGCCACTATTCAAAAACTAGCGTTTTCACAAGATGAAATCGTTAAGGTTTTTAAAAGTGCAAAGCAAGTAAGGCAATTCAATGATTTTGTAAGTAATTCTATAGATTCTATTGAGATTGCCACTGATAAACTAATAAAACTTGCAAATAGCAGAAATATCCCCTTTGCCTATCTATTTTTGCCAGAATTGCCAAAGATAGAAAATGCTTTGCCAGATTTTAGGGCAGATAGTAGGGATTTTTCACCCAATTTGCAGAGTTGTATAGGTGCAAGCAAAAAGAAGCAAGAGTGGTTTAGAAACTATCTCAAAAGAAATGGTTATGATAAATTCCTTAATGACAAAGAGATAAAATCTAATGCTGATATTATCCAAGCAATAAAAACCCTAATTGATTTTGATGGTGCCATAAAAAAATCAAAAAGCGAAAGATTTGCCCACATAAAACAAACACTAGAGTCTAATAATATCATAGTCCAACAAAGCGGAATGTCGCAAAATCAAACACAAAAACCTATTAGTATCACAGAATGCAGAGGATATGCTATTTATGATGAATATGCACCACTTATTTTTATAAACTCAAATGATTCAAGTATAAACGGCAAAATTTTTACCTTGCTACACGAACTAGCTCATATTTTACTTAAACATAGTGGTGTAAGCTCTTATGATTTTTGCACAAATGAAGAATATCAGTGCAATGAAATTGCAGGTGAGATTCTTATGCCTACAAATGAATTTACAAGACAATGGAATAAAAATATTAACCTAGAAAACAACATAAAGAATATTTCTACATATTTTAATGATATTGCAAGTCCATTGACGATAGCCACAAAAGCATTACTTGCCAAACTTATCAATAACAATGAATATCAAGAATTTAAAGAAACATATTTGACAAGTATCACAAAAATTAAAAAGAAATCTGGTGGTGATTACTATGCAAATATAGCTGTTGCGAATAGTAAAAACTTTGCTAAAAGTGTGATTATAGATACGCTAAATGGCTATGAAACCTACAAAGATGCTATGGATTTGCTTGATATAAAAAGTCTAAAATCTTTTAACACATTAGCCCAAAAATTAGGGATTAGCTAGTGAAAAAATACCTAATTGACACAAATATTTTTATAGAATCTGCCAATAGGCATTATGCTATTGATATTTGCCCCGGATTTTGGGACTTTCTAATCAAGGCTTCAAAGCTAAACAATGTAAAATCTATAATACAAGTTTATGATGAATTTACACCCGATGATGAAAGACTTAAAAATTTTAGGCAAAATCTAAAGGATAATCATTTCTTTTTGCCTATCGAAAACATAACACCAGAAACTTACAATAAGGTTACACTAATGCTAAGCGATATGCAATACACACAACAAGCAATCGCAAATTTTTCAAGACACGCTGATTATTTTCTAATCGCCCTAGCGTTGCAAGAATATTATATTATCGTTACACAGGAAGCAAAAAGTGGTAATAATGCAAAAAACCAGATAAAAATCCCAAATGTATGTGAAAAACTAGGCATAGAATGTATAGATGTTGTAAAGTTTTTGCGCTACGAAAAAGCAAAATTTGTATTAGAAAACTAGATACGCACTAATTTATATTTACGCCAATTCACCTAAAAAGGCGGATTTAAGTAGGCTTGATTTTAGTTGCTTGGCTTTGGTAAGGCAAGAGTCAATATACACGCTTACTTTATCCGCGCTAGTGAAATGCCTCTCTAAAATCGCCACAATTTGCTTTTGTGTTTCTAGTGGTGGAATGGGGATTTTGATTTTAGCATATTGACTAATCCAATATCGCTTGTGCGTGTCGCTTCTATATTGAATCGTTTGCATAAGATAATACACAAATTTAATGTCAATATTTTCTTTTGGGTGCAAAATTTTCATAGCCGATGATTTGACTTTGAAATGAAAATCTACAAACTTCGTATCTGTCGTAAAATCATCAAAAATAATCACAGGCGTTTGAGTAAAAATGCCATCTAATTAGTTAGTGTGGCCTAAAATAAAACTTTTTCCTGCCGTCAAAACGGGAATCTTGTAGCTGTCATTGTATTTTGTGGATTTTACTATGTATTTGGTGGGTTGCTCGTAATCTAGGCATTCGCCAAGTGTTTTAACCTGCCAATCTTTTGGGAAATAAGTCATTAGTTTTGCTCTCTTGTAACATCTATAATCAAGGGCAAATTAGATTTTATAGCTTTACCTGATACTACTGCGTGGTATTTTTAAGGGTTGGCAAAGTCAAGGCTAAATCTTTGCCTATATAGTTGCCTAAAAAATTAAAATTTGTATCGTCAAACGCCTGAAAACAAATCATAGTATTACATTGAGTTAAAATCGTTTTTGAAATATTTGCAGTTCTTTGCCCAATAATCATAAAGCCTATATTATATTTTCGCCCTTGCAATGCTATTTGGCTAATAGTATTTATAACACTTTGTGAAGTTTTATCATTGCTTCCCATAAAATTCCATTCGGGTATAATGGTATGCGCCTCTTCTATAACGATTAAGATTTTTTTATTGTTCGTTTCTTTATTTTTAGCCATATCAAAAATAACTTTGAAAAAATACTTTGTATATTCTAATATAGCGGTAGTATTTACTAAATCGGGCAATTCTAAATGACTGATATTTTTGTCATTTGATTCTAAAAACTGCTGTATGGATTCTTTAAAGTTAGTTTTTATTGTCTTATCGCATTCTGTCATTGTCGTTTTATTTTGTTGATTGGCAAATTTTTCATATTCAATAATAAGGCTATCAATATTTTTTTGTATTGTTTCTATATGTTCACTATTGACTATGTTTTCAATAGTGTTAAAATATTTCGTAAATTCATTATTGAAATCTACGCAAATTATTTTTGTATCGTGCATAAGTTCGTTTATCATTGCTCTCGCTAAAAATGACTTGCCAGAACCTGTTATACCGATTAAGGCTATATGATGACTTATTGCATCGTGCAAGTTAATCACAGATGGGATATTTGTCTTTGGAATAACGCCTAATTTATATTCAGGGTAAGCAAATTCATTTGAAATTTCAATGCTACTTACCTTAAATATAGGTGAATACATATCAGCAACCCAGCCAAATTTATCAAAGCTTAATGTTTGGGCGTTCCATTTGCCTAATTGTATAGCCTCGCCTTTTATAAAACCTGATTTGTTTTTTGATTCTAAAATTTCGCTGTTTGTAATGCCGTTTGTAACTTGATAAAAAATTGTTTTGTCCCCTATTTCAATTTTAAGTAAATCTCCCTCCTCTAAATCCCTTTTCTTTTTAGAATATTCAAAATTGATTTTTGAAATATTTGAGTTTTCTACCACTATGCCTACAAAACTATCTATTTTTGATTCTAAATCATTTTTTTCGTATTTGCAAATAACATTTGGTTTTAAATTTAAAGAGCTATCTTGTGGCACACTTTGTAAAATACAAATTTTTGCCCATTGTTGATTGTTTAACTCATAAATATCAAAAATAAAACCTTGAAAACATTTTGATTGATTGTTTATAAAATGTATGGTGGTAAATTTTTCTATGTTCTTTTTGTCATCAAAAAGTTTTGCTAGGTGGATTTTGTTTGATTGGATTGCAAAAATTTCGCCTATTTCATCAATGCGTTTGTTTTTTGATTGATACTTAAAAGCCGTATTGAGATTTTTGGGATTTATAGCAACAACAAAAAACCACAATATAAACATAGTTAAAATATACACATCATTTCGCCTATCACTGCCATAGTATAGAATCAAAGTAGAGATAAAGATGATAGAATAAAGTGTTTTGCCTTGTCCCAACAACACAACAATATTTTTTATAAAACTTGATATTTTATTGATTTTGCTTTGTTCGCTTTTGTTTTTTCCACATTCTGACAAAACTATTGCAATGATTGAAAAAATGGCTATTGATACAATAAAACCAAATATGCACCACCAAATCATATTATTTATGTAGTTTTCTTTTATTGCCAAAAATACTAACAATAGCGGTAGAGAATTTGTCAAAACATTTTTAGGAGAAGTAAAATAAGGCTCTATAAATAGCAAAGAGAAAAGCATCGCACCCAAACCAGAATAAAACCAAATTCCTTGTGTGTCAGTAGTCGGCAGTAAAGTATCCCTTAAAATCAAATGTGCCACAACAAATATAAGCACAAACGCAATCAGTATAAAAAATTTGTTATAAATTATACTTTTAAGCATAATTTTCCTTTCTCCTTTAAATTTACGCCAAGATTATACCAAATTTTCCATATAAACATTTTCCCATAACTCGCTCTCATTGCGCTTATTCCGCCGATAAGTGCGAGGTTTAGCTCATCTAGTAGCGTGGCGAATTACAAAATCGCCGAAGTGATTATGTTGTTCTACCTTTTCACAAACTCAAAAAGTCCTGTATATCCCCAATTTTTAAACTCTGGGATAGATTCTAGCTTATCTTTATAAATTTCCAGATTCCCATTTTTGCGTTCCATACAAATAGTCGTCCCAAAACCGACAATATAACTAAACTCCACAATGTCCATATTATCTAGTGTGTCGATGATGAGTTCAGGGCGAAACACGCGGTGAGCATTAAAACAAATCTTGCTTATCTGTCCCACAGGGACACTAAAATATAATCGCCCACCTTTCTTTAGCACTCGCTGAAATGCCTTTAGTGCCTTCTCCCACGCTTCTGGCTCGATTCTATCGCCATATCGCCCAAGCCCGAAATGCTCCACACTACAAAGGGCTGAAATCGATTCGATACTGCTATCTGCTATATTTTCTAAATTTGTCGCGTCTGCTTGTATATATTTCACGCCACAAGTGGGATTTCCCCCCCCCCCCATTTAAGAACGGCGTATCAAAGCCATTGCTCATCTTGCGAATGTCAATTAGCACGATTTTTTGCTTTTGTGCTAATAAATGCGCTATGAATCCAGCCACACTAGAGCCCACATCATAATGAATTGCAGGGCGATTTTCCATCACTTTTCTTGCGCCCCAAATATCTTGGATAAAATAGCTACTATCTGCAATAATACCATTTTCTGTGTATTTACTATCACGACAAATCCATTCATTTTCTTTTTTCATAGCAAAGCGTGTATCTTTATTTAACCGGTTAAATTCGGCTATATCACGCGCCACTTCCGCTCTAGTCATCAATTTTGGTCCTAAAAGATTCTTAAATCCCAATTGTCTCAAGATTCTTTTTATCTCTCTTTTAATTTTTTCAGTTGTCATTTTGAATTCCTTATTATTTAAAAATTTAAGTGGCGATTGTAGCATAATTTTGTTAAATATTTTACGCGACTATCCACGAATCAAAAGTGATATTTTTTGGATTGCTTCGGCGAATCCATAGATTCGCCTCGCAATGACGAGAATTATAGATTCGCAATGCGAATCGCAATTCGTAGAATTTGCGAGAGTGACAGCTCGAAGCAACCATCGAAGTAATGGCGGTGTGGCTTTGCACGGCGTTTTGTCCCTTGCAAGGAAATAAGACTTGCTGTCTATTGACGAAGCAAGGGGCGAATCGCCGTGTGAATTGCATACCCCAGAACAAATTGTGCCACCCCTAAACCCTCATCATTTTTCCATTCGCAAAGCATAAGTATCCCTCCACGCTTTTAAAGTGCTGCCTTGCATAGCTCATATATTCCGCCACCTGCGCCTTTTTGCCCTCCAAATCCAAATCACTGCTTTTATAATCCAAAATCACGGCATTTTCGCCCCTCTCTACAAGGCAATCTATGCGCTTTAAGCCATTATTCACATACGCCACCTCGCACCGCACTGCATTCGCACCTGCTAAAATCTCACGCAACACCGCATTTTGCAAGATATTTTCCATATTTTGCATTGTGGCTTGAATCTCGCTCGAATCTAGCATAAGCCCATAGCGATTTTGCAAAATCGCCCCAATGTCCGCATTTGGCGTCCCAAAAGCTAGGCGCAATTCCAGTGCCTTATGCAAAGCCAAGCCTTTAATCTTTGATTTGCTTGTGTATGGCTTTGAATCCTCGTTTATAAACTCACCTTGCTTCCCAAAGTCGCTTTGCATAGGAATCTCTGCGCTGTCAATCTCGCTAATCTGCGCAGATTCGCCCATAATATCCTCGCCGATTTCCACTTCCTCCAAATCCAAAAGCCCCAATTTTAGCGCGTCCCCACCGCGAATCTTATCCGCCCTCACGATAAAAAGGCTCTCTTTTGCGCGGGTAAAGGCGACATACAGCAGATTTAGCGCATCGACTTTATCCTGCGCGGCTTTTGCCTCCAAAATATTCGCAAAGCCTTCATCGACAAACGCCCTGCGTGTGCGAAAAGCCTTATTCCCCATATAATAGATTTTATCGCCCTTAAAATTTGGCGCGTAAAAAATATCCCCGCTATGCGCACTTCCGCCGTATTCACACACAATCACATCGCCAAATTCCAAGCCTTTGGATTTGTGAATCGTCATAATTTGAATGGCACTTTTTGAGTCGCTACTAGACTTGATTTCCGCGCTACGGAGGTATTCAATGAACGAATCCACATCATCAAAATCCGCACTCGCCTCTAAAATTTGCAACGCGCTTTTGCCATACAGCGCGAATCGCTTGATGATAGAATGCACCATTTGGCTAGGCGTAGCGTCTTTTTTGAAATGCAGATTTTTGCTCGAATCGCCCAAACTAAAAGTCTCGCCGTTTAATTTCTCGCAATTTTTTAGGTAAAAAATATTGCCCGTTTTGGCGAATCGCAGGGCGTTTAAGATAATTAAATACTCGGTATTTGTGCTACTTTCGCCCTCTACGCTAATTTTCACCTGTGGAAATTCCGCTTTTAAAAACTCATATATTTCTTTGGCGGTGTTTGTTTTTCGCGTAAGGACGGCAATGTCGCTATTGTGGTTATCTAGCAGAGTTTGGATTCGCGCCCTTATCGTGGGGAAAATATCATCTTTGGTTTTTGCCACCACCGCCACGAATCCGCTTTTAGTGCTATTTGCCTCTTGTGGCTCAAAGTCGCTAAAATGCGGGGCAAATGTCGCATTTACGAATCCTACGATATTTTTGGCACTACGGAAATTTTTTGGTAGCGATTCGCTTTTTAGATTTAGCTCATCGCTAATGGCGCGAAAAATGCGACTATCGCACCCGCGAAAGCCATAAATCGCTTGTTTTTCATCGCCCACAAAAAACAGCGAACGATTGCCGATTCGCCCCTCGCCACTTTTGATTTCATCGATGAGTGGCTTTAAAATCTCATATTGACGCAGATTCGTATCTTGGAATTCGTCAATTAAAATATGATTGATTTTGGAATCAAGCCGAAAATAAAAGAAATTTCTATCGATATTGTGATTTAGCAAATCATAGCAGATATTAGAAATATCATCGAAGTTGAGTTTATTTTGGGATTTTAGAAGCAAATTTTTGCGCTTTTTATAAATGCCAAAAATACTATAAATTTGCTCTAAAATCTCCCTTTCCACACAATCATAGTGATTTTTAAAAAGCGACTTTATGTTTTGGAGTTTGGATTCATAAAAATTTCTATCAAAATCAAGCGATTCAAGCGTGTTTTGCATAGATTCCGTAAGATTTAGATTGTCTAAAATCGCACCCAAATCCGCCGAATCTACCTCTTTTAAAAAGCGTTTTTGTAAATTGCTAACGCCCTTTTTGCCCTCTGTAACCTTTAGCACAAACTCACGCAACGATTCAAACTCAGCGATAATCTCGCTTTTAAAGTTTGGATTTGCCGTTACAACGCTAATTTTTGCGTCCTCAATCTTTAGGCTTTGAATCATCGCTATTAGCTTATTTGTGCGTAAATCATTTGCCACGCAAAAGCGCACAAGTCGCCTAAACTGCGCATTATCAAGCGAATCTAGTGTGCGCCGAAACGCCTCACTGCTCACATCAAATTTCGCGCTCACCTCATAATCGCTCAAAATCCCCGCGTAAAAGCTAAACTTTTTCACCACCATAGCAAAAAATGCATCAAAAGTCATAATGTGCTTGTTTGACGCGATGAAATGCTCATAAATCGCCTTACTCTCAGTGCGAATCGCTTGTGGCGAAATGCCTTTGGCAACCAAATCTTTGGCGTAGGGATTCGTGGGTGAATCGCTTGAATCTCGCGCCAAACTTGCCAAAGTGTGCGTGATTCGCTCCATCATTTCATTTCTAGCTTTGTTTGTGAAGGTAATGCAAAGGATTTCACTCGCCCTTGCGCCACAAAATAGCAGGTAAATATAGCGCGGAGTGAGCGCAAATGTCTTGCCACTCCCAGCAGAAGCGCGAAGTGAGAGCCATTGAGTGGGGTTGTCTTGCATAGCAAAGCCTTTATTGTGAATCTAAAAAGCGATTTTAGCACAATATCATTTAAGTGCTTTGCTTTTATTTGCATTTCATTTAAGCAAATTTTAATCGGCGTTATTTGGGTGCGAATCCAAATCGATAGGATTTAAATCGTCCGTATTAGATTCGCCAGATTCACCCACATTAAAATCACTCGGCATTGGTTTGAAAAACTCGCTCATTTCCACTTCAAAAAGCACGGACAGCTTGAAAAGGTGTAGCAAATTGAAATGTTTGCCGTGCCGATAGTTTTCGATACTCGCATAAAATCCCACCGCCTTTTGCCCGATAGATAGCGCGACTTCCAGCTGACTAAGTCCGCGCTCCCTCCGCAGACGCTTGACATTGTAGGATATAGTCTCAAAAAACGCCACGATTTGCGCTTCGCTTACGATTTCAGGTAGATTTAGCATTTTGAATCCCTGCAAAAAAATTAGTGATTTTGTAAGCATAAAATGCTTGTGATTTTTAGGCAATTCTTTATGGG
>JBNMHH010000032.1:0-11940 GCA_050872665.1 Helicobacteraceae bacterium | reverse complement strand
GCGGGGGCGTATAAGCATTTAGGCATTATCCACGAGGAGGGCGATGGCGTGGCAAAAGATGATGATAAAGCAATGGAATTTTATCAACAAGCCTGCACTTTGGGAGGCGATTGCAATAATTTCAAGCGAATGAAAAGTATGAAGTGAGATTTGGCGGAGATTCGTCATTGCGAGGCATTGCAAATGCCGAAGCAATCCAAACAAAATAGATTGCCACGAAAATCCTACGGATTTTCTCGCAATGACGGGGTGTGGGAATCGTCATTGCGAGGGCGAATCGTAGATTCGACCGAAGCAATCCACGAATCGCAAAATTAAATAGATTGCTTCGGCATTTACAATGCCTCGCAATGACGAAAAGTTGGTAAGTAGATTGCTTTGGCTTCGCTTCGCAATGACGAATCTTTGCTGAATTTACGCCGAATCCTACTCGATTCGCCACCGAATCTCACTTCATATTTTTCATTCGCTTGAAATTATTGCAATCGCCACCCAAAGTGCAGGCTTGTTGATAAAATTCCATTGCTTTATCATCATCTTTTGCCACGCCATCGCCCTCCTCGTGGATAATGCCTAAATGCTTATACGCCCCCGCATCGCCTAATCCCGCTGCCTTTTTATACAGCTCTAATGCCTTGTCGTTATCCTTTTTCACGCCCTGTCCGTTGCTATACATATATCCTAAATTGCTGTAAGCCTCTGCGTAGCCCATATCTGCGGACTTTTGATACAATTCGATTGCCTTTTTGTAGTCGCGCTCCACGCCATAGCCGTATTGCGACATATAGCCTAAGTTAAAATACGCTCCCGCGCTTCCCTTATCAGCGGCTTTTTGGTAGTAATCCATAGCTTTTTTGTAGTCTTTTTCTACGCCTCTGCCCTCCTCATATAAAAAGCCCAAACTGCAATATGCCTCTACACTTCCCATATCTGCGGACTTTTGATATAGCTCGATAGCTTTGTCATAGCTCTGCTCCACGCCACTGCCCTCTTCATACAAGAAACCTAACGCGCGGTGGCACTCTGCGTCCCCTAAGGCGCAACCTTTTTGCAAAAATGCCACTGCCTTTGCAAAGTCTTTTAGTGTGCCATCTGTGTAGATTTTGCCTAATTTTTGGCAAGATTCGGCGACTATGGGCTTTAGCGTCTGCCAATCTAACTTTAGCTCTCTGCCATCAATGTGCCTAAATACGCTCTTTGTCGCCTCTGTAATCTGCGTGCAAATGGGCTCATAATACTTCGCCGCCTTTGCGTATCCGCGCTGAATCCTGCATAATTCCGCCACGATAAAACACGCAAAGTAATCCCTCTGCTCATTAAACCGCTTTGCATAGTAGTTCGCGCACTCCACCAAGCCACTTCCGCCGTAATATAGCTTGATAAATTCCTTGTCCTTGTCGCTTATGCGTTCGCCAAGCCCCGCATTTGTGAGACCTGCAGCCATATCAAATACAGATTCCATTGCCCTCAAACTCCGATTTTAAAAAATTTTCATAAGATTCTAGCACTTTGATTTATATTTACGCCTTAAAATCGCCACTTTTTTAAAAATCCATTTTATCGATATTCGCCCTTTTCTCCCGCCAAAATCACTTTTATTTGCGCATCGTCAAATGCTTTTTGGCTCATATTTTCGCTCCACGATTGCCCTTCATTCCAAGTTAGCAAGTCAATGTCCTTGCCACTCGCATTTTTTAGATTCAGAGATTTTATAAAATCATACAAATAGTAGGGGAATGATAGCGCATTGACATTGCCACTTAAGGCGATTTTTTGTAAATGGGCTTTGATAATCTCACTAGATTTTAGCTCATCTTTCGTATAGTATGGCACATAGTAGCTTGTGTAAAATCCAGCGTCCTTAAATGCGCGTAATTCCGCATAGTTGCCACTCTCTACGATTAGATTTTGGCGTAAAAATTTGCTTTTATCCACAATGCGTGATAATTCTTTTAGTGCGGATTTTGCGTTAGTCGAATCTAAATTTTTAAAATCAAGCCAGATTTTTGAAGTATTTTTATGATTTTTGGCATTGCCATAAAATGCTTTATTTTTTGCTACGATTAGATTTAGCATTTCCTCTAAATCAAGCCCTATACTTTTTTCTATCCCATCGTGTCCCACATCAAAATAAGGCTTATCCTTTCCTATTTGTCTTGCCAAAGATTCGCTAAAGAAATGCGCATCGATTTCAAAGTTACCATACTCGCCAAAATATCGCTCTAATTTGGCGATTTCATCGACACGATGAAGCCAAATTTTATTTGGCACTAAAAATTGCGCTTTGTCTTTTAGCTCTTTGTCATAATCCACGCCATAAATGATTCGAGTGCGATTTTGGTTGAATGTGGGGCTAAAAAGACTAGCTTTATAATCCAAATCCACGCATTCAATCCCTAGCAAATCAAAAAATGCGTGCATAAAATTATCATTCATAAATGGGTGATTTTGCGCGGATTCAATGCGCTTTATCATTTGCGGGTGAGATTTTTTAAATTTATCGCTTACATAAATCATAAATGGAATCTCTACCATATATTTTGATACAAAACTATAAGTATGCCCCACAAAGTCGCGCTCATCATAGACCTCATCGCAATGGTCGCTAAAATAAAAGATAATAGCTTCATCATCTTTAAATTGCTCTATAATTTCGCTGACTATGTAGTCATTGTAAAGCACGGCGTTTGCGTAATCTGTGCGCATTTGTAATTGCGAATCGCTAAGCAATTTTTGCGCGTGGCTATAAAATTTATGTAGCCCCTTGCTACGCAAATCTTGTGGAAAAAATGCGGTTTTGTCCTTTGGATAGCGACTTGCATAGCCTCCGTGAGTGCCCATAAGATGAAAGACGATAAATTCATTTTGCGCGGAATTTTGATTTTTGGCGGAATCTAAATTGCGATTTTGTTGCGATTCGCGCTGATATTTATCAAACATTTTTAGCAAAATATCATCATAAAGCGCGTTTTCCAAACTTCCTCGATTCGTGCTGTATTGCGTGAAATGCGCCCTTTTTGAAATCGCTTGAAATACATTGCCCCACACACTTATTGAATCTTGATTACTAAACCACGCTGTGTGGTAGCCTAATGCTTTCATTGCGTCCATTAGATTCATTTGTTTGTGCCAAGCTATGTCTTTATTTTCGTAGTTATGAAAAGTCAGCGCGTATTTTAGTGCTTCATTTGTATGCGTGGCAGGGGCGATTATATCGCTAAATGCGTAAAGATTGCCCTTTGCTTTTAGCGCGTCTAATCGTGGCGTGGTAGGCAATGGATAGCCATAGAGCGACATATAATTGCGTTGCGTGGATTCGCCGATGATTAGGATAATTTTGGGGATTTTTGATTTTTGAGAAATGTAGGGAGTTTGCGAATCTTGTGGCATTTTTAGATTATGAGAGTTCCCCCCCCCCAATTTGGGCGTTTGCTAATTTAGATTCAACCATTGCGTTTAGATATGAGTCAAAATTGCGATAATCCTTAATGAGTTCTTTATTTAATGTGCGATGATAATTTACAGCCTCTGCCACGCGAATCATTTCGCTTTTTCTACCAAGCCCCGCTAAATCTTTTTTGTGCGCGTAGTTTGCTATCAATGCGACACACAATAAACCTAGCGCAAACTTTGGACTAAATGTAATTGTTACTTGCTTTGGAATGCTTATCGAGGCGAGTTTGGGGCAGATTTTAGTAACGAATCTAACCAAAAATGAAAGCAGATTCGTGCAAAATAGCGCACTAAAAACGCTAAACGCACCCAAACAAATAATCGTTTTGGCATTCATATACATACCCATAAATTCCTTTGCCTCTCTAGCGTTACTTGCCAAAAGGATTTCCACAGCGGCGTAATTGATTACCGAGTAAAAATTTATTAGCAAGAAAATATTTATCGCCCCGATTGCAAAGCTAATGGCAAAAAGTGCGTTTAGAGTGAGTTTTGCCACGAGGTGCGAGATGAACGCAGAGGCGTAGAGAATGGCAAAAGTTGCGCTAAAATTAAACGCAATCGCTCTAAAAAATCGCTTTTGCAAGTCATTAAATCCAAAATCATTTGCCATTATCGCAAAGGCAATGCTATTTAGGCAAATAATGTAGAAAAATTTTGGGCTTAGAATCGCAAAGTCATTTGCCACAGCGATTCGCGCTTTGAAAAATGCAAATGCGAGTGCCTTAAGTCGCAAAATGTTAGGTTTGAGAGTTTTAATCATTGCTTATCCTTTGAAAAATTGAGATTTAAAAAAGTGGGAATTATAGCACTTTGATTTATATTTACGCCTTAAAATCGCCACTTTTGCCACCGCTTTTGCTTAGTAAGTGAATATTTGAAATTATCATTCTTTTATCCACCGCCTTTAGCATATCATAAATCGTTAAAAGCCCGATGCTAACCGCACTTAGGGCTTCCATTTCCACGCCTGTTTTGCCCTCGCATTTGACTTTCGCGCTAAAAATCACAGCTAAATTTGCTTCAACTAGCACCGCCTCGCAATCCACCTTGCTTAAAAAAAGCGGGTGGCACATAGGAATTAAATCGCTAGTTTTTTTCGCGCCCATTACCGCTGCCACAATCGCCGTGTCAATCACAGAGCCTTTGGCGTTTGTGTTATTTTTTAGCGCGTTAAAGGCGTCCTCATTCATAGTGATTTGCCCCTGCGCTACGGCTTCCCTGCTTGTGATATTTTTGGCTGAGACATCTACCATTGTGGGATTTTTGTGTTTGTTGATATGCGTTAGCATTGCGCCTCCTTTAAAATTTATAAGATATTTGGACGCTATAAGTCCGCGAATCTTTGTGCGAAATCGCGCTATTATGCGATTCGCCTCTTGATTCGCCAAGTGATAAATGCACGGATAAATCCCGCTGTGTGATAAAATAGCCCATCACATAGCCCAAAATCGCCCCGCCAAGCACTTGAGCGATAGTGTGCTTTTCTGCCACCACGCGCGAAAAGCCCGTGAGCGTGGCTAGGATAAGGGTAGGCACACCAAGCGCATTGCCATATCGCTTTTGTGCGAATCCTGCTGCCGAAAATGCGGACGCCGTATGTCCGCTAGGAAAGCCCTCGAAACTGCCATTATTTGGGCGTTGTGAGATTCGCGCGGCAGATTCGTTGCGCTTGGCGATACCATAAAAGCTGTATTTGATGATAAAAGTCGCCGCTAGCGCGCTACCCGTGCTTAGCGCAAGCCACCCCGCGCCCTCCCAATCTTTTGTAGCAAGTGGATAAATCGCCACGAATGCGGGGAGAAACTGCATAATATCGCCATAGATTTGGAAATTTTTGCTGTGATTCGCGCTTAGATTCGCAGTGCAAAAACAAAAAAGCGTGATAAAAATTAGTTTTTTTGGCATTTAAATGTCCTCATATCGCACCAAAGTGCCTTTTTTAAGCAAATTTATTTTGGCATTTATGATGAGCGCAGATTTGATTTTATCGCTCGAATCGCCCCCATTTTGCTTGATTTGCTCCAATGCTTTTAAATAAGCGTTGATGATAAATAATCGCATTTGCTCCCTAAAATCCGCGTAATTTAGTGCCTTTATATGCTCATCGATTGCGATTCCTAGCAAAGCCTTATGCTCTAAATCGCCACGCTTCAGAGCTAAAAATGCCTCTTTTTGTGTGAAAATGCCCTCGCTTAAATACTCTAGCGCAATCTCAAGCAACGAATTATCCTCCAAAATGGACTTTAGCAAAATCGATTCGGCGTTATTTGCGTTTGTGGCGCGAATCGCTTGGGTGGTTTTGCCTTGCGCCTTTTTTTGCTTTGAATCGCTTGTAAGTTTCGCACTAAAATTGCCTAGCAAATGTGGCGCGATTTGCAACGCACTTGCCACAAATCCCTTGTATTCATCGCGCAAAATGGGGGAGAGATTTTTCATAAAGCCTAAAATCTCATTTAACGCCTTTTCTTTTTGCAAAGGATTGCGCAAATCAAAGCGATTTGCGATTGTTTGAATGACAAATTTTATAAAGGGAATGGGCGTTTTAAAGATTCGCTTTAAATCATCGATTTTCCCCTCGCTCACCATATCTGCAGGGTCTTTGCCACCCTCAAAAATCACAACGCCACCGCTTTTATTCGCCAAAAGCAAGGACGCCTTAAAAGCCGCATTGATTCCCGCGCTATCGCCGTCATAACACAGCAAAATATCCACTTCGCCACGACTTACAAGGGGCAAATGCGATTGCGTAAGCGCAGTGCCAAGCGTGGCAACGGCGTTTGTGAATCCAGCCTGATGAAGCATAACTACATCGATATAGCCCTCTGTGATGATGATTTGCTTTTGTTTGAAAATGCTGTCTTTGGCGAGATTGTAGCCGTAAAGCAAACGCGATTTGTTAAAAATCTTACTTTGCGGGGAGTTTATATATTTGGCAAATTGATTCCCACTAAGGATTCGTCCGCCAAAGCCCACAGCCTTGCCATTTGTGGAAAATATAGGAAACATAATGCGATTGCTAAACCTTGCGTATTCTCTGCCTTTATCCCTCCCGATGACGCCGACTTCTAGCAATTTCTCAAGCGATATTTTTTGGCTTCGCACAAACGCCATAAATTCCGCGCCCTCCCCACTATATCCAAGCGCGAATCGCTTTATTGATTCGTCATTTATGCCACGATTATGGAGGTATTGCAAGATATTTGTATTTAATTTGCTTTGATAATAGCCCACGATTTTTGCCAAATCATCGCTAATGCTAGTGTCGATATTTTTGTTTGTGTAAGTTAGCGTAAAGTTGCAAATGTAGGCGAGTTTTTCCACTGCCTCGCCGTAATTAAGATTTTCGATTTTCATTAAAAAGCCAATGCTATCCCCACCCTCGCCACAGCCAAAGCATTTAAAAATATTGCGCTGTGGATTCACGATGAAACTTGGCGTATTTTCGTTGTGAAATGGGCATCGCGCGACATAGTTTGCACCCGCTCGGCGCAACTCTACATATTGGCTTACGACTTCGTAAATGTCCGCTCTTTGTTGCAACTGCTCGATAGATTCGCGTTCAATCATTGCCAAAAATCTGCCCTTAAAGTTTTAAAGATTCAAAGCGCGAATTATAGCGGATTTTGGTTTAAAGAGTTTGGTGGTTGATTTTAGTTTGTTTGGATTTATATTGTCGTCATTGCGAGATTTTTGCTCTGTCGCACTTGCAATAATGAAGTGGAGTGTGTGGAATCGTCATTGCGAGATTTTCGCTAGAAAATCGAAGCAATCTATGTGCCAAATTTTTGGATTGCTTCGGCTACGCCTCGCAATGACGGGTTTGTAAGTGGATTGCTTTGGTCGAATCTACGATTCGCCCTCGCAATGACGAAAAATTATAGATTCGTGCTTGATTCATAATCGATTCTCAAGGCGAATCGCAATTCGCAGAATTTACGAGAGCGACAGCTCGAAGCAATCATCGAAGTAATGGCGGAATTTATAAGATTCAAGCGACTTGCGCGGAAGTATTTTTGATGAGAAATCGGGGTTGCGTAGCCACGAGCGAGGAAATAGAACTAATGGTTCATTGACGAAGCGAGTGGCAAGTCTCCCCGATTTATCGCAAAAAGACAAACGCGCATTTTTAAAACGCGCTTAAGTAGATTGCTATCGCCGTTATCACAAACCCCGCACCAAAAGCAATTCCTGCGCTTTTTCGCTTATTTTTACAAAACGAAGTCATAATCAGCCCTGAAAGGTAGAAAATCGCCAAAGACAGCGCAAAGCAAATTGCCACCGCGTTAAAATACACCGCGCCCTTTGCCTTGTGCATTAGCACCAAAATGCCATACAAACTCCTATCCACGACACGCACTTTCATCTCACCACTTTTTCTATCGGCTTCAAGCGACACAGAGTAGCTCACACTGCCCATCGTGGGATTGCCCCTTTGGATTTCTATGTCCGTATTGCTAGGGATTTTTAGGTTATTTGCCTTTAATGTCTCTATCATCACAGCTGCTTCCTCGCCCTTTTGTGGGGCATTTGGCAGGGTATATTCATAGATTTTTGCTCCAGCCGTGTCCTTAAAATCAAAAATATATCCAATGCCTGTAAGCACATAAATCACGCACATAGGCAGGAAAAACAAGCTCAAATATGTGTGGATTTTCATCCAATCTTTTTTTGCGATTCCCATTTTTTCTCCTTTTTTATTAAAAATGTGGGCGGAATTTTATAGCAAAGTTGTGAAATAGTTGTGAAATTTTGTGGATTCGTAGCTTCGCATTTTTCATAAAAAATATTTTATAGGCGGAATTTTTTTTGCATTTAAGCTAAATTTTTATTACGAATCGCTAAAATTGCGGATTCATTTTAAATTTTAATAGAGGTAGAAAAAATGGCAAGAAAATGTTTCTTTAGTGGCAAATCCCCAATGGTAGGCAACAATGTCAGCCACGCAAACAACAAAACAAAGCGCAGACTTTATCCAAACCTACGAAATGTGCGAATCACGCTTGATGACGGCACACGAGTGCGAATCAAAGTCGCTGCTTCCACACTTCGCACGATGAAAAAAAGCAATTAAGATTCGCGCCTTTGTGTATTTCAAAAGCGCGTAAGGCGCGTAAATGCAGTGCGAATCTTTAAGATAAAACTATGTTTAAACTCTTTAGCGTTGATAAAAGCAAAAAGCCCGACATTGACTTAACAAACGAGCTTTTAGACGAATTATCACGCTTTAGATTCCCGCTTGTAATTATTCAGTTTTTCCTCATCATCGGCACTTTGGGCTATTTGATGTTAGAGGATTACACGCTTATTGAGGCATTTTTCCAAGCGTCCTATACATTCACAAACACGGGCTTTGGCGCGTTAAAAGAGCATCAATTCTCCCCAATTACGATTATTTTCACTACGATTTTGATGCTTATTGGCGCAGCTACGATTGCATTTTGTGTCGCTGTGGTGGTAAATGTCATTATGGGTGGCAGACTAATCTCAATCATCAAGGAAATAAAAATGATAAATAAAATCGCAAGGCTAAAAAATCATTATGTGATTTTTTACTACAATGAGTTTTCCGCTCAGTTGGCACGGCATTTTTTGGAGGCGCAAGTGCCATTTGTGGTGGTGGATAATAGTGCGGATTTTGAAGCAGAGGCGCAAAAGCACAAATATCCATACTACATAAACGGCGACCCGCACGACTTAAAGACGATTTTAAAGACGCATTTATCAAGCGCGAAAGGCGCGGTGATTTTCTCCAAAAATACCACCGATAATATCGCGCTTATCGTTTCGATTCGCCTGTATCAAAGCGAACTTAAACGCAGTGAATACAATATCATTTCTATCGCAAATAGCGATGAGGAAGTTAGCAAACTCAAAAAAATCGGCTCAAATTATATCATCTCGCCTACGAATCTCGCCGCACAGCGCATTAGCTCCATTATCCTAAAGCCGGGTAGTGAAAATATCATCGAGCATTTTATGAGCACCAATGAAACCGCGCTAAGTCTAGAAGAAGTCATCGTGCCAAAATATAGCTGGATGGTGCTAAAAAAACTGCGTGAGGGGCATTTGCGCGATATTACCCGTGTATCGGTAGTGGGGATTCGCCAAAAGGACGGCAAATATATCTCAATGCCAATGGGTGATGCCGTAATTTCTAGCGAATGTAAAATGCTAATCATCGGCACGACAACCAATATCCGCCAAGCCAAAAGGCTCATAATGCGGAGGCAAAAACCTGAGGAGTTGAAATATGTTTGATATTTTGGGGCGAATCGCGTGTGAATCAAGGGCGATTCGTGGGGCGATTCGGCGATTCGAGTGCGATTTGTGCAAACAAGTGCGAAAATTTTAAAATAAGGGGGCAAAATGTTTGATATAATCCCAATAAAAGGCGGAATCTGCGCCATTGACGGAATCTATTGCGATGGCGTAAGTGCGGGGCTAAAGGCAAATGGTGCGTTAGATATTGCGTTTATTTATAGCAAAAATTTGCTAAACATAGAGGCACTTTTTACGCAAAATAAATTTAAAGCTGCGCCCTTAGTGCATTTTTTGCGCGAAGTCAAAGGCAAAGAGAGTAATTTTATTTTGGTAAATACCAAAAATGCTAATGCGATGACAGGTGAGCGCGGACTGCGCGATATTGATGAGATTTTGAGTGCGCTAAAGGCGCGATTCCCGCAAGTGCAAAATCCCATAATGTCTAGCACGGGCGTGATTGGGCAGTATTTGCCAAAAGACAAAATCATTCAATCCTTTGCAAAGTTTGATTTAGGCGCAAAAGAGCCGACAAACGCGGCAAATGCGATTCGCACGACAGATAGATTCGCCAAAGAAATCGCATTGCAAATCGACTTAAAAGGTGGCGATTTGGAAAATGGCAGTAGCTTTAAAATCGCTGGATTCGCCAAAGGTGCGGGAATGATAGAGCCAAATATGGCAACTATGCTTTGCTATATTTTCACAGACGCGACAATTCCGCAAAGCGATATGCGCGAAGTGCTTGAATCCTGCGTGGAAACAACATTTAACGCCATTAGCGTAGATGGCGACACTAGCACCAATGACAGCATATTTTTATGCACTACAAACGCCACAAACGCCTACAACAAGGACGCTTTCAAAGTCGCGCTAGAAATGATTATGAAAAAACTCGCAATCGACATTGTGAGCGATGGCGAGGGAAGCACCAAAGTTGTGGCGTTTGAAGTGCGTGGCGCGGTAAATTCACGCGAGGCAGAGATTTGCGCCAAAGCACTCGCAAACTCGCTATTAGTCAAAACCGCGCTTTTTGGTGGCGACCCAAATTGGGGGCGAATCGCTTCTACAATCGGCTCGTGTGGCATTAGTGCCGAATCCGCAAAGCTAACCATAAAAATCGGCGAAGTGGCGATTTTTGAGCGCGAAAAAATCTATTTTGAAAATGAATCCAAATGCGCAGAGATAATGAAAGGGGACAGCTTTAGAATCACTTGCGATTTGGGGCTAGGAAATGGCGTATTTACGGCGTATGGCTGTGATTTGGGGAATGAATATGTAAAAATAAACTCGGATTATCGAAGCTAAAAAAGCGCGTTTGTATCTTTGACAATTTCGCGGGATTCTGCGCACTCAACTGCTCAATAGACCCCAAGTCTTATTTCGCAGTTTCGTGCTTGAAAAACCACGAACTTGCCTAAAGCTACTTCCGCGCCGAATCTCGTGGAATCTATAAACCGCAATTACTTCGATTGTGATTCGCGTTGCAAATCGGCTACGAATCAAATGCAAAATTGCAATATTTTGTCATTGCGAGGCGCACGAAGTGCGACGAAGCAATCCAAAAAAAATAAGAAAATAGATTGCTTCGTTCGTTTCACTCACTCGCAATGACGAGTGGAGAATTGCTTCGTTGGATTGCTTCAGGTAAAGCCATTGCAATGACGAGGTAAAGTGTCGTTATTGTGAGGCGTTGCAAACACCAAAGCAATCCACAAATTAAAATTATTTACGCCCCCTAAAACCTCTTCTTACTAACATCTGCTAGTATTTCTTTAGCTACGCCATTTACTTTTTTTGTTATATCATCAGTTGCTTTTGCTACGGCTACATTTTCTTTGGTTACTTCATCTAATTCTGCTATGACTTTATTGATTTGCTCTAAGCCACTTGTTTGCTCTTTGATAGATTCACTCATTTCTGTAACTGATTGGACTAATATATTGATATTTGCTTCAATCTCACTAAGCGAATGTGTAGTGCGCTCTGCAAGTTTCCTCACTTCATCAGCAACAACAGCAAATCCTCTTCCGTGCTCTCCAGCTCTAGCTGCCTCAATAGCAGCATTTAGTGCAAGTAGATTGGTTTGCTCTGCTATGTCTTTGATGACACTTACAATATTGCGAATATCATCTGCTTGTTTAGCGCATTGCTCTGTGCGCTCATTTACTTCCTGCATAGAGGCATTGATTTGCTCTACTGCTGAGGTAGATTGCTCTAGTGATG
>JBNMHH010000031.1:0-12085 GCA_050872665.1 Helicobacteraceae bacterium | reverse complement strand
TTTAGGAAAATCGCCTCTTTGTTGCGCTCCACGACAATGCCAAGCGCGATAAAAAAGACAAGCATTAGCGCACAAATAATCGCGGTAAATACGAAACTGCCCTGCGTGATAGAAAAGATTGAATCCACAATCTGCGCGATAAAATTATAGACAATCTTTAAAATCCACAGCAAAATAATAATCGGCAAAACGGCAAAAAGCCCCTTAAGCGTGTAATTTAGAAGTTTTTTCATAGATTTCCTTTATAAAAAATATAGATTCCATACAAAAAATACAATAGCGAAACTATATTTAGCGCGTAATATGCGAATTTATTGCGAATCGAAATAAGCGATAATCCCACAAACACGCACAATAGCACAAGTGGCGTTTTTAGCTCCACAAATGCGAAGTTTTGATTCGCAACAAAAAATAGCATTTTATCAAAAATACCACCGAATCCTACTAAATGTAGCACTAAAATCAAAGGGTAAAACACCACAAAAGCCATTGTGATAAATGGCGAAAGTGCAATCAATGGGCTAAAAATAAAAAATGTGAAATGTGAAATTACAAGCATATTTAGCGCGATAGTGATATTTAAGGCGGTGGCATAGATGAATTTACGCAGTATTGTTGCCTTTGGCGCGATTTTTACGCGCATTAGAAATAAATAAATATAAAAGATGCCGCACACTGATAGCCAAAAACCGATAGAGAAAAATATGCGTGGAAACAATGCCAAAATTAACACCACACAAGCAAAAAGTAGCTTAAAAGAAAGCAATTTTAGCCCACGCCACAGCACAAAAAATCCAAATGCAAACATTACAAATGAGCGCAAAAAGCTAGGCGAAAATTGCAAAATCACAAGATATAAAAATGCAAAAATTAGCACGATAAAATTTAAGTCATAAAATTCATTGCGATATGTGAAAAATCGCCTTTGCAAAGCCCTATACGGCAATGCAAGAAGCGCATACAATACAAATGCTAAGATTCCTAGATGAAAGCCACTTATAGCAAAAATATGCGCTATGCCAAAGATATTTGCACTATCGCGCAGAGTTTTTGGCATAGGCGTGGCAAAAAATAGCGCATTATACATTTGCGAAAACAGATTCGCGTCAAAAGCGTCATTTTTATCATTATAAGATTTGCTGTGTTGCGAGGCTATGTAGCTTTTTGCGCCACCAAGCAAATCTCTTTTTGCCAAAAGCGATATTGAGTATCCCATAAAAAAGCAGGATTTTAGGTATTTGTTAAAAGTGCAGTCATTGCCTAACTTGCCATATACGCTCACAAATCGCCCTCGCAAGTCGCGCAAATCATCGCGCGAAGTTGTGTATAAAATTTCGCCTTTGTTGCTACGCATTTTTAGGACAAAATAATTTTTTTCTGCCTTTACATACTGCAAAAGCACCTGCGCTTCAATGGTTTTAGATTCAAGCAAATGGCGATAGTTACGATACTCTAGCGTAATAGACATTGCAAAAATCACAAGCGCAAATCCCACAAAAATCAGCCAATCTTTTTTTGATTCAAATAGCTCGATTTGATAAGGCGAGTGCAGGGATTTCATTGTCTAATCGCTTGTGGTAATAATAAATTTGAATCGTTGTTGCATTATTTCTCACTAAAATTATTTAAAAAACGCGCATTATATCTTAAAATAAAGTAATTTAGGCGAATCTAAGGCAGATTCACCGCGAATCGCTACTTAAATTCTACACTTTTTACGCCAAAAACATATTCATAGCCAAAATAATCCAATGCTTTGTCGTGCCGTGCGTCATTTGGGCGGAAAAACTCACCTATCATAAAATAATCAATCTTAAATTTGTCCGCGCTATACACGATTTGCGCGTTTTCGCCATATAAATTTTTCTGCGATTGTATATACTCACTTAGGGCATTCCATTTGTAGCGCAAATCTGCGTATTGATAAATTGTGTAGGCAAAAAATGACAGCATTAATGCGCATAAAATCATCATCAATTTTTGCCGAAAAATATAAGTTTTTAGTTGCATTAAGCAAATACAAATTAGCAAAATCAAATCCGCACTTCTAGCACGAAGTGGCAAGTTTTTGGCAAATTGCAAATACGCCAATCCCATAGCAATCCACACACAAAATGCCACTAAAATCGCTAGATTCACCATATCGCGTGGATTTGAGCGATAGATATAAATTTGCATACATAATAGCACAAAGATTCCAAGCAATGGAATCTTTACTAAAACCACGCAAAATAGGCACAACGAAAGAGAAAAAATGACTATTTGTTTGTAAAAAATCCGCGCGGTATATATTTTAAAAAACGCACAAGAAAAGATTATGCTTAGCGCAAAAATTGGCGTTTTATCCGCAAAATTTGATAGCACGGTGGCGATTCGTGCCACTTTTGCGCCAAAATCTAACGCCCAAATCGCCCCCAAACTCATATAATCATATCTTGCGATTTCGGTGGCGATTCGCTTCCCTGTGCCGGGCGCGGTAAGCAAGTAGAATAATCCTAAAATAACAAGCAAAAATGAGATTTTGTAATAAAATGGCAACTTGATTCGCCACAATCTACACGCGCAAAATAGCACGATATAGGACATTATAGCAAAGACACATAGCACTTCGTTGCTCATCGCACTAATGAGCGATAGTAGTAAAAGTGTGGCGATTGTGATTTTGGATTCGACAAATAATATAAGTTTTTTGTTTAAATTTTGCGCTTTGTCGAATCGTTGTAATAAAAATATTTTTATGTGTAGCATTATTAAAACCACGCCGACACCGCCCCAAAGATAGTTAGCACTTCCATCGCCCCATAAAAATATGCTTTCAAACGCGCTAATCGTGCATAGTAAAAATATCATCACACAAAGCAAAAATATGTCTTGTGTGTTAAATCTACGCCTAAAATCCCAAAATAGTAACGCAAATAATCCTAGCATAAAAATCGCGCCGAAAATCGCGTTGAAAAAATCAAAAATATATGGATTGAGACGCACGATAAATGCGCCGTAAAGCATTTCATACAACCTCGCATTCCAAGTATGATAAGAGTGAATTAGGCTTTGGAAACCATTGCTATTGTAAAGCAAAACATAATCATCGCCCACAAGTGGCAATAAAATATTTAGCGTAAGCAAAAATGCAAATAATGATAGGCAAATGATAGCGGTTGCGGTAGTGGAGATAAATTGTGAGTTTTTGCTTTGCTTATGTGAATCTGTTATAGGGGGGGGGCAGAGCCGTTTGCGCTACGAGCCATTGTGTGTTTATGGTGTGCGTTTAATTGTTGCTTAGATTTTTTCATCGCTTAAAATCCTTAATAGATAAAATAAAAGGCGCAAATTTTAGCGAAAAATATTTTAATGCGTGGAATCTCATAAATGTTTGGATTGCAATGATGAGGTAGAGAGATTCTACTTTTTGCAAAAGCAAAAAGTGGCAAAAACTTTTATATGGTTGCGCTACGCGCGGATTTATTTTGTTTGGATACTTCGCTACACTACGTTCCGCTCAGTATGACGAGAAAATTTTAATTTATGATAGATTTGTAATCGATTCACTTTAGCGTAATCGCAATCGAAGTAATGGCGGTGTGGCTTTTGTATTTGTAAGAATTTTTGGGATTGAGACTAGACTTGGAGTCTGCGAAATCCCAAAAATTCTTACAAGTGCGAAAGATTCACCCCAGAACAAATTGTATCCACGCAAAAAGACAAACGCGCTTTACGCTTTTAATATTCGCATAGCATTTGACAACGCTAACAACGCCACGCCCACATCGCCAAACACCGCTTCCCAAATGTTTGCCACGCCGATTAACCCTAGCACGATAAACACCGCTTTCACGCCAAGGGCTAGGGCGATATTTTCCCAAATTATGCGCTTTGTTTTTCGCGCGATTTTTATGGCGGTGGCGATTTTGGCAATGCTATCATCGACTATCAAAATATCCGCGCTTTCCTTGCTGACATCGCTTCCCACGCCACCCATACTGATTCCTATGTCGCTAAGTGCGATACTTGGGGCGTCATTGATACCATCGCCCACAAAGATACTCTTACCACGCGCATTTTTGGTAAAGTCGCTAAAAATTTTCGCCTTTTCCTCAGGTAGCAAATTATAATGCACTTCGTTTAGCCCTAGTTTCGCGCCTATATCGCGCGAGGCAAATTCATTATCGCCTGTTAGCATTGCCATTTTTTCCACACCCGAATCGCGCAATTCACGCACCGCGCGGACACTATCATCTTTTAGCTCATCGGCTATCATTATATATCCAGCGTATTTGTCATTGACTGCGATATGCGCCACCGTGCCTTGAATATTGCAATCATTGTGCGGAATGTTAAATTTATGCAAAATCTTATCATTCCCCGCCAAAATATTTTGATAATTGCAAGATGCCTTTATGCCCATACCGCTGATATTTTCGTGCGCTGTATGGGTGCAAGTATGTGAGTGAATGCGCTTTTCATACTCGCTTTTTATCGCCAAAGCAATGGGGTGATTTGAGAAATTTTCCGCACAAAAGGCGTATTGCAACACTTCGTCCTCGCTAAAGCCATTTTGCGCTTCAATTTTCACAATCTTAAAAACGCCCTTTGTAAGCGTCCCTGTCTTATCAAAAGCGATATTGCTAACCTCACTTAACGCCTCCAAATAATTCGCGCCTTTGATTAAAATCGCGTTTTTGGACGCCGCTCCAATGCCCCCAAAATACGCCAAAGGCACGGAAATCACAAGCGCACACGGACAGCTAACCATTAGCACCACTAACGCGCGGTAAATCCACTCATTAAATGTGCCAAATCCAAGCAGTGGCGGGATTATCGCCACACAAAGCGCAAGGAAAAATACGATAGGCGTGTAGATTCGCGCAAATTTTGTGATGAAACTCTCCGCTTTTGCTTTGTTTTGCGTGGCATTTTGCACTAAGTCGATGATTTTGGCAATGCTTGAATCCTCGTATAATTTTGTCGCTTTGATTTCCAAAACGCCATTTAGATTGAGCGTCCCGCCCAAAACCTGTCTGTCTTTTTTTGCCAAAACGGGAATAGGTTCGCCCGTGAGTGCCTTTGTGTCAATCAAACTTGTCCCCTTTATGATTGTGCCATCAAGTGGGATTTTTTCGCCGGGGTATGCGATAAAAATATCGCCGATTCGCAAATCCTGCGGGGAAATGTCGGTGATTTGGGATTCGGTGGATTTGCTTATTTGGGGCGAATCGTTACTTTTAGATTCGGCGGATTCTGGCGATTCGCCTGATTCGCCACTAGATTCGCCCGATTCACCACGCGATTTGCGCTTTAAATGCGCAATATTAGGCGCGATTTGGAGCAGAGATTTTATAGATTTTTTAGAATTATTGAGTGCCATTTCTTGTAAAAATTCGCCTGTGCGATAAAATAGCATTACAGCCACCGCTTCTTCGTAGGCATTGATACAAAACGCCGCAATGGTGGCAATAAACATTAGCGAATTTTCATCAAAAAAATCGCATTTTTTAAAATTCCTAAATGCGTTTGCAAAAATCTCTTTGCCAGAAATTAGATAAATCGCCACAAGCACCGCAATCGCGCCATATTTTACAAATGGGATTTTCACAAAGTGTAGCACCGCCACTGCGCCCAAAAATACCGCGATTAAGGACAGCAAAAACGCTAATTCTTTTTTGGTGCTAAAATCATCATCATTTGTTTGCGTGATATTGCTTGAATCGCAACAGCTACACGAGGATTTGTGCAATTCGTGGCTTTGGGATTCGCAGGATTTATCATTTGTCATTTTAGATTCCTTAAATCAAAATGCGACATTTTATAATAAACATTCTTAACTTTGTTTGCCAACAATCAATACTATAGAATCTACTAATGAATCCCCTAAAAACTACTCGTTGTGCGGACTATTTTTGCCTTGCCATTTTCTAGCTCAAAAAAGAATACGACTTTATTGCTAACCCCGTGAATCTGCAACTTTAGCTCTTTTCTATCGTTGCTAAAGCTATAAGCGTAGGTGTCTTTTGCTATGATTTTTAGCTTTTTTGACATTGTGGCATTTTTCGCGCTGTAAGTTTTGTCGCTATTTGGGAGCGTTTGTAGCAATGCGCTGTCTTTTTCGTTTGCGCGATAAAGGCTATACGCTTCTGCTAAATCACTTGCGCTAATTACTACCATTTGTGGCGAACCACACATAGCAAAGGCGACTTTTTGCTCTTTTGTAAGCGCGTCTATGCTAAGCGTCTTTTCAAACTTGCAATCGCAGTTTTGCCACTGCCAAATGTCGCTTGAATCGTTAGATTCGCCCACTTTGCTAGATGATTTACGCGAATCTGTTGCGTCCAAATCGCTAGTATTTCCAGCCGACATTGCGATATTTGCCACAATGCCAAGCATTAGCAAGATAGCGATTGCACCGCCAAACGCGCTATTTCGCAAAACCTGCGATTTTAGCCCATTTGTGCCAAACGCGCTATTTACACGCGATTTTAGCCTTTGTGTGCTATGGTTTCCTTGCTTTTGCTTCATTGACTTTCAACCGCCTACCTAAAAATTCCTCATTGTCTAACGCGCCAATCGCTTCCAATGCCTCTGCGTCCTCCATCTCTACAAAGCAAAATCCTTTGGGGCGTTTGCTCTCTTTATCCAAGATGATTTTTACTGACTGCACTTTTCCAAATCTGCCAAAAAGCTCGGCGATTTGCTCTTTTGTCGCACTATAAGGCATATTTCCTACATAAATACTTTTCAAAATTCACTCCAATAAAATAAATTTTAGGATAAAATCCCATTTAAAATTGCCAAAAAATACAAAAAAACGGCGAATTTTAGGCAAAATAAACTTAAACAAAAATTTAATAATTCCCTATATAAAGGGATTTTTAGGGGTAAAAATGCGTTTAAATACAAGTATTTTGAAAATCCACTTAATAGTAAATCGCAAATGATAACAAAAAAAGTGCTTATCACAGGTATCGTGCAGGGCGTAGGATTCCGCCCTTTTGTGTATAATTTAGCGCAGAAATTTGGGCTAAAAGGCTATGTAAAAAATATCAATTCTAATGTTAGTATTTTGATTCAGAGTGAAAATGCGTCAAAAATGGTGGATTTTATCCGTGAATTGCGGCGCAATCCCCCGCAAAATGCGATAATTTCAAAGGTGCGAATCCACAATCAAAAAAATAAAAAAATTTTCAAAAATTTTGTAATTATTGAGAGCGAAAAAAATCATAATGCGGATTTTTATTCAGCAATTCCGCGTGATTTGGCGTTGTGTGATGAGTGCGAAAAAGAGCTGAAAAACCCGCGCAATAGGCGATTTGGCTATGCTTTTATAAACTGCATAAATTGCGGTCCAAGGTGGAGCATAATTGAGAGTTTGCCTTATGATAGGGAGCGCACAGCGATGAAAGACTTTCAAATGTGCGAATCCTGTGAGCGCGAATATCGCAATGTCAAAAATCGGCGATTCCACGCACAGCCCAATAGTTGCGGAAAATGTGGCATAAAAATGTCGCTTTTTGATAATAAGGGTGGTGAGATTATTTTGGATTCGGGAGATTCGTGCGAATCTGGCAAATCAAAAAGTGCGATAGATTCACGAGAATCCCACGCCAAAGGCGAATCCCACGATTCGCAAAGCAAAATCTTTGATTTTTTACGCACGCAAATCAAAAATGGCAAAATTATTTGCTTTAAAGGAATCGGCGGATTTAATCTCATCTGTGCGGTGGAATCAAATGCGATTGCGACATTGCGAATCCGCAAGAATCGCCCACGAAAGCCCTTTGCCATAATGTTTGGCGATATAAAATGCGCCAAAAATTATTTTCACATTTCAAAGAGCGAGGAAAACGCCCTGCTTTCGCCATCTGCGCCTATCGTGTTACTTTCAAAACCAAAAGTCAAACTCCCCCAAAATCTAAGCTACAATCTTAACACCTATGGCGTGATAATCGCCTATTCCGCGCTACATAAGCTACTTTTTAAAGGCTACTCAAAGCCCCTAATTTTTACCTCCGCAAATCTTAGTGGCGAATCCATTATCACGCAAAAAGCCACCGCACAGGCAAAAATCGCGCATATTTTTGACTACCTAGTGAATTACAATCGCGCGATTATAAATCCTATCGATGATAGTTTGAAGCGTATTTTGCGCGGTGGCAAGGTGGCGACTTTACGCGCAGGGCGGGGCGATTATCCGCTTTTGAAAATTAGCAAATTTAAAAGTAATGAAGTGATTTTGGCTTTGGGGGCGAATCAAAAAAGCCAAATTGCGATATTTTTTAGCAATTATGTGCTGATTTCACGCTATATCGGGGATTTGGATAATATCGATAGCATTTTTGCCCTACAACGCGAGATTTCATTTTTGCTAAAGCTCTATAATCTCACACCTAGCGTGATTTTATGCGATTGCCATAGATTTTATGAGAGTAGCAAAATCGCGTTAAATTTGGTGCAAAAATTTGGCGCGAAAGTGGCGCGAATCTACCACCACAGGGCGCATTTTTATAGTAATCTTTTTTGTAATAATTTGGCTTTTGAAAGTGGGCAAAATATTTTAGGCGTGGTGTTTGACGGGACGGGGTTTGGGGAAGATGGCACAATTTGGGGAGGAGAATTTTTTTTGATGGGCAATTCGCCTTTAGAATTGCATTCCGCAGATTTGGCAAATTTCGGGCGTTCGCAGACCATTAGTCTAGTCTCAGCCCCAAAAATCCCAAAAAGCTACGAAAGCCAAACCGAAAATCCTTCCGTTGTTTTAAATAACAAAAACGGCGAATCTACGAATCAAGCGCAAAATTGCAATATTTCGTCATTGCATTCTATTCCTCGTCATACTGAGCGTAGCGAAGTATCCAAATCTAGCGAATCTAATCAAATGCAAAACGCAATGGCGCAAAAGCGAATAGGTAAATCACACAGATTCGCTCAAAGTAAGAAAATCTTAAATGATTCACAAGTCGCTAAAATGGATTCTTCGCTCACTGCGTTCGCTCAGAATGACGAGTTAAATATAAAGCCTCGCCGAATCGCGCATTTTGCGACTTTTCCGCTAATCGGGGGCGAATCCGCCATAAAAAACATTAGCAAAATCGCACTTGGCGTCCTTTTTAGCGTGTATGGTAGGGCGATTCCGCTTGAATCGCGCTTTAAAAGCGTAGAGCCACTTTACCAAATGCAACAAAAAGGCATAAATTCGCCACAAACAAGCTCTGTGGGGCGGATTTACGATTTTGTGGCGTTTATGTGCGGATTGGAATCGCAGAGTTTTGAGGGCGAGAGTGGCGGATATGTCGAATCGCTTTTTAGCCCCAAAATTACGGCGCATTACGATTTTGAGATTCACAACGGAGTGATTTTGCTACAAAAAATCGTGCGTGGGATTGTGAGCGATTATGAGACGCACGATTCGCGCAAATCACGCACCATAATCGCTACAAAATTCACAAACACTTTGGCGCAAATCATTTTGCAAATCGCCCTTGAAAACCGCGCGAATCGCCCGAATCTAAAAGTCATTTTTAGCGGTGGCGTTTTTGCAAATAAGGTTTTGTGTGATAAAATCGCGCTTTTGTTAAAGGCGCACAAAATCGCCCACTATTTTCACAGCGAAATCCCCACAAATGACGGCGGAATCGCAGTGGGGCAAATCGTGGCGTATTTGCGCGGAGATTTTGAAATGGACTTTGAAAATGACGACTTTATGAAAAGTGGGAGTTAAAAATGCAAGAAATAAAAAAAGTAGAAATAGCACAAAAGATTTTAAGCAAAAATGACTTAAAAGCGCGTGAAATGCGCGAATTTTACGTAAAGGATAATCTTTTTGTGATAAATATTATGAGTGCGCCCGGCAGTGGAAAAACCACGCTTTTAGAGGCGTTTAGCGAATGTGATGATTTTAGATTCGCCGTGATTGAGGGCGATTTAGAGACGAATCGCGATGCCGAGCGTTTGCAAAAAAAAGGCATTCAAGCCCACCAAATCACCACAGGCGAGGCTTGTCATTTGGAGGCGGCTATGGTGGAAAAGGCGTATTTCGCGCTAAAAAATGAGGGTGCGTTACAAAATGCGGACTATCTCATCATCGAAAATGTCGGCAATTTGGTGTGTCCTGCGAGTTATGACTTGGGCGAACATTTGAAAATCGTGCTTTTATCCACGCCAGAGGGCGATGACAAGGTGCTAAAATATCCTAGTATGTTTCTGTGCGCCGATATTGTGGTGGTTAGCAAGAGCGATATTAGCGAGATTTTTGGCTTTAAAATGGCACAAGTCCAAAGCGACTTAGCAAAGCTAAACCCCAAAGCGCGACTTTTCACGCTAAGCCACAAGGACAAAGATAGCGTCCGTGCGCTAATTTCGCATATCAAATCATTAAAAGGAAACTAAAATGTGTCTAGCAATCCCATCAAAAGTAATATCCATTGACAAAGAGAAAAATACCGCAATGCTCGATACTATGGGCGTGAGGCGTGAGGCGAGTTTGGATTTGATGAATGAGGAGCTAAGTGTGGGCGAGTTTGTGCTACTTCATATCGGCTTTGTGATAAGCAAAATCGATGAGCAAAGCGCAATGGAATCGCTAAAAATCTATGATGAAATCGTGCGTGAAATGGAAAATGACGAAGTTTGATATTTTTGTGGTGAATCTAAAGCGTTCGGTAGATAGACGCGAAGCGATGAGGGAGAAAATCGCTAGGATTGAGGGGTTTAAGGAGATTTATATTGATGGTGAGTTAGTTTGTAAAAAAAATTCGTCTTTGGGCACACCTTTCGCACTTGTAGAAAATTTTGGGGAACAACAGACTCCAAGTCTAGTTTTATCCCCAAAATTTTCTACAAATACAAAACTTCCACCGCAAATACTAGAATTGGATTCAAATAAAAGTAATTCGCGTAATTCCACCAAATCGTCATTGCGAGAAAATGAGCGTAGCGAATTTTCGTGGCAATCCAAACAAAATCAAAACGCACGAAGTGCGAATCTTTGCAAAAGTTTTTGCTACTTTTGGCTTTCGCCAAAAGTAGAATCCCCCTTACCCCTAAACCATAATTTACCAAATAACACAGAATCCGCGAAAAGCGCGGATTCTGTGTTACATTTCCACTTTTTTCCCGCCACTGACGCCACGAACTTTAAAAATGGTGAATCGCCCATCCCACCGCAATATAGCTCCAAACTCACGCGTTTTGTAAAAGGCAAGGATTTGAGTTTTGGCGAAATAGCGTGTTTTAGCTCACATTATCGCCTTTGGCAAAAATGCGTGGCATTAGATTCGCCCATTATTGTTTTGGAGGACGATATAGATTTTATGCAAGATTTTTGCCAAATCATTGAGATTTTTAAATCGCCTTTTGAGTATGTGCGATTATATTATTTATTTGATAGAAAAATCACGCATTTATATGATAATTTTTACATTTCTTTTGGCAATATTAGCGGAGCACAGGGCTATTATCTCACTCCACAAGCTGCGCAAAAATTTATCAAAAATGCAATATTTTGGCTTTTTTGCGTTGATGATTATATGGATATGTTTTTTATCCATAGCGTAAAAAATATCATTTTTAAGCCATTTATCATTAGTGAGGATTTATACAGCGCGACACAAAGCACCATTTCAGGGCGCGAAAAGCCCCAAATGCGCTTTTATCAAAAGCTCACCCGCGAATTATCGCGAATCTATTTTTTTGCGATTCGCAAATATTTATATTTTGCCCTGCATTGTGTAGAATTACGCGCATTTTTTAGGGCAAATAGGCGGTAGTTTGATGAATATTTTTAGGCGAATTTTTGGCGCGAATTTTGGGCGCGATATTGTGAGTGCCTTTAGGATTTACCCGCTTAGCGCGACTATCTCGCTTTTTGCCACTGCGCTACTAATCGCTGATATTATGCAACTAGCGGGTATTTCAATCACACTGCAATATTTTGCGCTTATCGCCTTTTGCCTTGCTTTGGGCGTGGAGTCGCTTTATGTGGCAAATGCGCGTGATTGTGTGAAGTGGCAAATCGCCAAATTTGCCACATTTGCGCTTATCGCAACGGCTATTTATTTTTACATTGCGCTAGAAAATATCGTATCGCCCACAT
>JBNMHH010000030.1:0-12138 GCA_050872665.1 Helicobacteraceae bacterium | reverse complement strand
TATTTTTTTCATTCCAAAAAAGCTCCACGAAAATAATTTTAATTTAGATAATATCGAAAATAAAGCGCGAAATTTTAATACTTTTGCGCTATAAATTTGATATTTATTTAGCATTTATCGTTCCGTGTAGCCACAAATGCTAATAAATATCCTTGCGATAATTTATGCTAATCACGCAAATAAGCAACTTTTCGCCGTCCTTTATATAAATAATCCTAAAATTTCCAGCCCTTTTGCGAAACTTACCTTTATATCTGCCTTTTAGGGCTTTGTCTCCATTAAAATTACCATTTTGTAAATCTAGTAATTTATTTTTAATGAGTTTTTTATCTTTTGGGCTTAACGATTCAACAAAAAGGCTTTCAGATTCCTCGATAATGACTTCATACATTATCTAAACCTGTTTTTTTGAAAAAATCATCTAGCGAAATAACCTTTCTTTTGCCAGATTTTATATCATCTAAAATCTTGTCGCTTATCATTTCATCAAGTTTATCCTGATATGAAAGAATCGCTCGTTCAATTAGCTTTGTACGCGATAGATTCATCTCTTTTGCGCTGTAATCCAACATCTGTAAAATGTCATTATCAAGGCGTAAATTTATCATTGATTTCATTTTTTGCTCCATTAAAAAATATATACAATTATATACGCAAAAACTTAAATTATTGCAAAAATATCAAGCATAATTTTATAAACATTTGGCTAAAATCCGCCTTTTAACACAAAGGATTCGCTTGAAAGATTCAAAGCAAAATGCGCTAAATCACCTAGCAATCATAATGGACGGCAACGGCAGGTGGGCAAAAAATCGCGCTTTGCCCCGCACTGACGGACACAAAGAGGGTGCGAAAGTCGTTCGCAAAATCACCAAATGGTGCGCCAAGCACCAAATCCGCTACATTAGCCTATATGCCTTTTCTACGGAAAATTGGCTTCGTCCCAAAAAAGAGGTGGATTTTTTGATGAAATTGCTGACAAAATACCTAAAGCGCGAGGAAAAAACCTATTTACAAAATAATATTCGCTTTAAGGCTATCGGCGACATAAGCGCGTTTTCGCCTAAATTGCGGAGTTTGATTGAATCGTTAGAGGCAAAAACAGCGCAAAATACGGCATTAACGCAGATTCTCGCGCTAAATTACGGCGCAAAAGATGAAGTCGCAAGAGCGATTATCAAAATGCTAAAAAAGCGCGATTCGCGCGAATATAGCACCGAATCTAGCGAATCGCCTGAATCTAAAAGTGCGATTCAAGCCGAATTTGAGGCAAACTTAGACACAGCGGAGATTCCGCCTGTGGATTTACTGATTCGCACAGGCGGGGAAATGCGCCTATCAAATTTTTTGCTTTATCAATGCGCTTACGCCGAGCTTTATTTTTCAAAGACTTTATTCCCAGACTTTGACACAGCGGAGCTAAAGGCAATCATAGCGGAATTTAAGATGCGCAAAAGACGCTTTGGTGGTGTGTAGGGGCAATTTTTATGAATCAAGCGCGAAAATTATCGTCATTGTGAGGCGATTTATAAAAATCGCATAAGCAATCCATTTTTTAATTTGTGGATTGCCACGATTTGCCAAAGGCAAATCTCGCAATGACAAAAAGTTAGAATCCAAATTCCTAAAAATTTTCGCTATAATCCCGCATTTTTATTTATCTCAAATTTTTAAGGACAAAATTTTGACTTTAGGCTATGAAGTGCCACAGGGTAGCAAGATTCACTTTGGGAAAAGTGCGCGTTTGAAGCGTGAGATTGAGGATAAGGCGGTGGCGATTTTTTATGAAAATGGCTTTAGTGAGATTGCCACGCCTAGCTTTACATTTACTGATGATGAGCGGATTTTAAGCAAACGAAAGATTATCCGCACGAGTATCGATAATAACAAGCAGATGATTCTCCGCAATGACAACACTATCGATGTGATAAAAATCATCAATCGCCACCTAAAAATCAGCAATAAAAAGTGGTTTTATATTCAACCTGCGTTTTTGTATCCCAGCACGCAGATAAATCAAATCGGCGCGGAGTGCATAGGCAAGGGCGCGGAAAATGTCGCAAATATTTTAAGCGTGGCGGTGAGTATATTTTTGGGGCTTGGACTAATGCCTATTTTGCAAATCGCAAATATGAAGATTCCAAAGCTCTGTGCGCTTGAAAGTGGGCTTGGGTTAGAAGTTTTCTCGCAAATGCAGGTGCAAAAGATTTTGGATTCACACTCGTATTTGCGCGAAATGCTCTACATTCAAAGCAAAGATAGCCTTGAATCCTACATACCAAAAGCACCAAAATTCATCAAAGGCGAATTGCAGGAATTACTGGATAGCGTGAGCTTTTGTGAGTATGAAAATATGATTTTTTCCCCGCTTTATTGTCCTAAAATGGGCTATTATGAGAGCTTATTTTTTCGCGCATTTAGCGATAATAAAGTATTTTTGCGCGGTGGCAAATATACTATTGATGGCGTGTATTCCTGTGGCTTTGCGATTTACACAAACGAAGTGGTGGATTTTATGCTGTGAGTATAAACTTAAAAGGTAGCATACAGTGAGCGCGACAAAACAAGACTTTTATTTCCTAAAAAACAATCTTTTTACTCCATATAGCTTGCGAGTGGATTTTCGGGCGGAATTTAATGAGAAGTTTAGAGATGAGGCAAAAGAGGCGTTTGAAAAAATCACCGCGCTTTGTCCCAAGCACTCCTTGCAATGCTTTGCAAACCTAAATGAGCATCAATTTGAAGATGACTTCATAGCCAAAGTCGCTTGCATACTAGGCTATCACTTTGTGCGTCAAGAGGAGAAAATCATTCAAGGCAAGCTAGAAAAGCCAGATTTTTTGCTTTTTGCCACGCAAAAAGATAAGCACGATTATGAGTCTATCCCTAGAGATTCACGCAAGGGGAGCAATGAATATATCGCCGTGATTTTAGAATCAAAAGCCTATAATGTAGAGATTGACAACAACAAAATCAAAGACAATTCCCACCACCAAATCTTGCGTTATTTAAGCAATCTTAAACTTGATTTTGGTTTCCTTAGCAATGGTAGATTGTGGCGATTTTATGATAATTCCACACTTCATAGCAACAAAGTCTTCTATGAGGTAAATCTAGAAGCTATCATAGAGCAAAATGACTTAGAGGCGTTTTATTATTTTTTCTATATTTTTCGCTCCGAGCGATACACTTCAGATGCGCTAAATGTAAAATCTAGCGCAAATCCCACCCTAAGCCCTGCGATAAAATCCGCAAAATCCGCCTCTTTCATTTCTCCCCCCCCCCAAATTTATGCGATTTTAGAAAAAAATAACCAAGCAAAAATCACCCTAGAAGATGATTTACAAAATATCATCTATGGCACAAATGGACAAGATTCACTCTTTGAGTTTATCGGCGCAAAGATTTTCTTAGCAAACCCAAAAGCCACACTCAAAGAAGTCTATGAAAACGCGCTTTATTTTATCTTTCGTTTGCTTTTTATCGCGTATTTTGAGGATAAATTTGGCGATATTTTGCAAAGCCACGAATATTTCACGCAGGAGATTAGCCTAAGCAATTTATTTCAGAATCTAGAGGATAAAGAGCAAAGTTTTAGGGGGTTTGTCAAGCTAAGCGCAATCTTTGCGATGTATGACAAAGGCGAGCCAAACTACAATATGCCTGTGTTTAATGGCGGGCTTTTTGATAGCACAAAAGCCCCGCTTCTATCTACACAAAAGCTTTTTGATGATAGAAGCTTAAAAGAGATTTTGGGCAAGTTTTTTTATTTTGATAATGGGCGTGAGGTTTTTAGGCGGGATTATAAGTCTTTGAGTGTGGCGCATTTGGGCACGATTTATGAGGGGTTGTTAGGGTATTTTTTTGCTATTGCTGATGAGGAGCTACTCTATGTGAAATACTCTACCAAAAAAGGCGAGGCAAAAAAAGAGATTGAAAGCTATGTAGATAGCTATGATTTTGCCAATCTACAAAAGCTACAAAAGCAAGGTAGTCTAAAAATCATCGGCACGCCAAAGCACTATGCAAAAGGGCAGATTTATCTCAAAAACACGAGCAATTCACGCAAGACAACGGCGAGCTTTTATACGCCCCAAAGCATTACGCGCTTTTTAGTCGCACAAAGTCTAAAAGATGAGAGCGGGGAGTATAGGCTAAATAACGACAATATTTTGCATTTTAAGATTTTGGATAATGCCTGTGGGAGCGGACATTTCCTTATCGAAGCCCTAAATCAAATCACCCACATTGTGCTAGAGGATTTTGACTCTTTTGGTGCTCTAAAGCAAATCTATGAAGCCGAACGCCAAGAAATCCAAAAAAACACCACACACTATATAAAAGGCTATGAAGTCGATGAGAGCGATATTTTGAAGCGACTTTTGCTAAAGCGCGTAATCTTTGGCGTGGATATAAATCCCTTTTGTGTCGAGCTTACCAAGCTCTCCCTTTGGATAGATAGCTTTATCTTTGGCACGCCACTTAGTTTCATAGAGCATCATATCAAGTGTGGCAACGCGCTTGTAGGAAGCACTATCGCGGAGTTTAGGGCGCATTATGATTGCATCAAAAACAAAGGCTCGCTGTTTATGAGTAAATTTTTGGAGGATTTTGGGGTGCTAAGCGAGGTATTTGGCAAACTTGATAGCCTAAAGGACACTTCAGAGTCTCAAATCTCCCAATCTAAACGAATCTACACAGAGGAGATTCTCCCCACGCTAACTAAGCTCAATCTCTATCTAAACTTTTTTAGCGCATTTGGCTTTGCTAGCCTAGTTGAGCGCAAAAAGTTTGAATCCCTAATCGAGCTAGAAAAGCTCCTAAGTGAGCAAGAGGGCGACTACAAGGACGCTGCAGACTTCACACGGCAAATAGCAAAAGAGATTGGCTTTTTTAACTACGAGATAGAATTCCCAGAGATTGTGCTAAATGGTGAGTTGCAAGGGTTTCAAGCCATAGTTGGCAATCCCCCGTGGGATAAAACCAAATTTAGCGATAATGACTTTTTCCCACAATACAAAAGCGACTACCGCACGCTAAGCAATGCTAAAAAAGCAGAATTTAGGGCAAATTGTCTCTCTAAGCCAACTATCAAGCAAGACTATGAAGCACAAAAGCAAAGCATAGAGAGGGTAAATGCCTACTACAAAGCGCGTTTTGGCTTAAGCGAGGGCAAGGGCGATGGCAATCTTTTCCGCTTCTTTGTCGAGCGCAATCTGGGGCTTTTGGCTTGCAAAGCTACGCTAAATTATGTCCTGCCAAGTGCGCTAATGCTAGAAGAGGGAAGCTATAAGTTGCGCAAAGAGATTTTGCAAAATCGCACGCTTATGCACTTCTATGCCTTTGAAAATAGAGAGGGGATTTTTAATAGCGTTCACCGTAGCTACAAATTCGCGCTAATGCAGGTGGAAAACGCCAAGCCACCAAAAAATCACCACATAAAGACAATGTTTTATAAAACACATATTGATGCAATCTATAAGCGCGATAATGTGATTACTTTGAGATTGGAAGATATACAGAGGCTAAGCCCAGCGCATCTTGCCCTCCAAGAAGTGCGCGATAAGCGGGATTTGGAGATTTTGGGGAAATGCTATGGGCGATTTGCGCCTCTAGATTCACGATGGCTAGATTTTCGCAATGAATTGCATATGACGGCGGATAAGGATTTGTTTATTGAGGATATTGGTGATTTTAAAGATTCCCCCTACGCTACAATTTCATCATCTGGGGAGGGGGCTATGGGCGTGGGTAATCCACCTCAATATCTCCCACTCTATGAGGGCAAAAGGATTCATCAATACAATGCTGAGTTTCAAACTGCCAAAAAATCCAGCGATAAGCGGTATTTCCTAGAAATGAGTGCCTTTGATGGGCGACTAAGGAGCAAGGAAATAAAACGGCTAAAAGATGACTTAGGACTAAAGAACAAGGAATATAAAGTCCTTTTAGAATCGCTTTTTGCAAAGCATTGTGAGGATAGCGCAAAATCTACCCACCCCCAAACCCCCTCCACTACAATTTCATCATCTGGGGAGGGGGCTTTTGGCTCTTTGAGCGAATTTGAATCTAGTCTAATCTCTTATGATAGAGAGTATATACGGCTTTCACTTCGCGCTACTGCGAGCGATACAAATGAGCGCACGCTGATATGTAGCCTTTTGCCGAGGAATGTAGGGGTAGGAAATAGTATGTGGAGTAATATCGCAAAATCTTATGCTCTAGATTCAGGAAAGATTTACACTAAGGCTATAAGCCATATAAGGCTTTGCTTTGTGCTAGGGATTGTAAATGCTTTGGTGGTGGATTTTATCGCTAGGGCTATGATACAAATCAATGTAAATAAAACCTACTTGGAGCGACTACCGCTTCCACAGCCTAGCGATGATGAAATCTTATCCAATGAAAGCTATGCCTTTATCGCTAGGAGTGCGCTTATCTTGCAGCTCTATAATGACAAGGCGGGGTATTTCAACGAGCTAAAAAAAGAGTTTGGGATAAAAAATGCTGAGATACCAAGCACACATAAGCTCTACCTCACGCTAAAAGCACGACTAGACATCGCAGTGGCGAAGCTCTATGGGCTAGATTCTAAGGACTTTTGCCACCTTTTAGAGTCATTTCAAGTCCTAAAGATAAACCAACCCGAATATATCGCTCTATTAAAAAGCGCGTGGAGCTAGCAAATATTTAAATCTTAAATATGATTGCATTGTAACATTATAAATTCTATATAAGAAAATAACAAAAAAATATGTTAAAATTTCTATTGACTTTAAGGAATGCTAATGCAACTCATATCACATATATTTTACTTGGTGTATGTAGCTATGGCTATTACTCCAATGCTAATAGTATTTGCACTAAGAAGTGAAAAGGTAAATTTGTTTGCGCTAAATTTAGATAGTTACTCATTCTCGGTAGCTATACTCTTAATTGCTTTTTTGTTATCCTGCTCCTATATTTTTTTCATTAAAAAGACTAACAAAAATACTCAACACGAAACTATGAAATGCTCAGAAATTGAGATTGCAGAGCCTAAATATATCCCCATATACATAGCTTATTTTGTGATTGCTTTAAGTATCCCAAAAATAGAATACAATGGATGGATAGTGTTTTGGGTTATTTTTGCAATGATTTATTTTTTGATTTTAAAAGGTAAGTTTTCATCTTTTAATCCATACATATTATTTTGTGGTTACAATTTTTATGAAGTTCTAATAGAGACGGGCAAAGATAGAGCAAAATATAAAATATTTCTAATATCAAAGCAAACCATTAAGTCTTTTAAAAACAATAATAGTCTCATAAGGTTAAATGACTTTACATTTTTAGACAAGGAGACAAGTAATGAATAAAATAAATATTTATGGACAAACAAATAAAAGTTTTTATAAAGTTGCTCAAGATTCACTTGTAGATGTTTGGGATTTTAAAAACCAATTAGACGGAACTAAAGAGGTGGATTTTGTAGAAAATGGGAGTAATTACAAACTTGAAAATGATGAGATATTTTTCATAAACACCACAAATGATGATTTGGGGGATTATTTAAATGTAATGATAAACACAAATCAAGTTAATTCTATCACTAAAAATGCTTTAAAGGTGATAACAACATTATATGTATTTGAGGGTAGTGAAGGAAATTTCCAGCTCTATATCCAAAGAATAATGCCTGCAGCTAGGGCTGAAAAAACCATACTATCATTCAAACCAGATATAAATTTAGGACACATAGAAAAAAATAAAGTTACCATACCTATACTTAACTACACTCATATATATTGGAATCAGGAACGGCAAAAAATATATTTTAAAAAGTTTGCTGACTTGGAAATAGTTTTTCCAAATTTTGCAAAATATTATAGGGAGGCTAATGAAAATGATTTAGAGGCTTTACAAAATACACAAAAATATCCTTTTTTAAGTGTAAAATCTAGTATATTAGAATCCTTGCCAAAAACTAAGCTAAAAACTATTGCAATGATAGTTGATGAACTAGATAAGGTCAAAGAAAATATTGATGAATACAAACAATATGCACAAAAATATAAGCCTAACTTTATCGTTAATGATAAATTTGAGATAAATGTGTCTAATGATATAGATAATTTAGCTGACATTGTGTTTAGAAAAATTTATACTACTGAGGCTGGCGAGGAAGAAATAAGGATAGCTAATTCGTTTAGGTTATTAAAAAGTAAATGTGATGAACAACAACATAATCCTATACACCATAAATGACGGCAAGGCGAAGGTGGAGCTGTATGAATTTGGCGAAAATCTTTATCTAGCACAAAGCGCGATTGCCGAACTTTTTGCCACCTCACGAGAAAATATCACAATGCACATTGGCAATATCCTTAAAGACGGGGAGTTGAGCGAAGATTCAGTATGTAAGGAATACTTACATACTGCCAAAGACGGCAAATCATATAACACCAAATTTTACTCATTAGAGATGATTTTGGCTATCGGCTTTCGTGTGCGAAGTAAGCGCGGAGTGCAGTTTAGAATCTGGGCAAATGAGCATTTACGCAAGTATTTACAAAAAGGCTTTTTGATTGATAATGAGAGGCTTAAAAATCCAAATGGCAGGACGGATTATTTTGATGAGCTTTTAGAGCAAATCCGCGATATTCGCGCAAGCGAAAAGCGATTTTATCAAAAGGTGCGGGATTTGTTTGCTTTGAGCGTGGATTATGATAGCACCGATAAAGCTACGCAAATGTTTTTTGCCGATACGCAAAACAAACTTTTATACGCCGTTACCAAGCAAACCGTAGCCGAGCTAATCTGTGAGAGAGCTGATGAAAACGCGCCAAATATGGGGCTAACCTCGTGGAAAGGCAATATCGTGCGCAAAGGCGATATAATCATCGCAAAAATTACCTAAACAAAGATGAACTAGATAGCCTAAATCGCCTTGTCAATGTGTTTTTAGAATCCGCTGAACTACGCGTGAAAGACAACCAAACGCTTAGTATGGGCTTTTGGAGGGAAAATGTGGATAATTTGCTGAAATTTCAAGGCAAAGATATTTTGCAAGGCTTTGGGACAATCTCAAATAAAGAAATGGAAATCTTTGTGCGCGAAAAATATGAAAAATTTAATAAAAAGCGTAAAGAGGTAGAAGCCCAAAATGCCGATGAAAACGATATAAAAGAGCTTGAAATAAGCTATAAAATAATAGAAAATATAAATCTTAATTGACTATTCCACCCACAGCGCGATTTCATCTGCCAAAAAATAATTTGTGGCGTAGATTTTGCCATTTTGGGTGCGAATCTTGCCACTATCAAAAAGCATTTTTAGGCGGTTTTTATCCGTGATGAGCGCGGATTCTACGCCCACTTCACTGCGGAGTCCCAAAAAGATTTTTTCTAATCTTATGTCTTTATCGTTTAGTGATTCGCGCCTAAATGCGTGAGGATTCGCCAAATACGAACCAAAATCGCTATTTTTGTATGTGCGATAGATTTCGCTTTTATCGCTTCGTTTGCCCACTGCGCCAAGCCCCACGCCGATATAATCGTGATAAGCCCAATAGCCTAAATTGTGTGCGCTTTTATGGCTACGCGCAAAATTTGAGACTTCATACTGGGCGAATCCACGCGATTCTAAAATCGCTTTTAAATCGTAGCATAGGCTAGATTCGCGCACTGGATTTTTGCCTTTGGCGTAAAATGCGGAGTTTGAATCAATGCTTAATGTGTAGCAAGAAATATGCCCCACGCCCAAATTTAGCGCATTTTCTAGCTCGAATCGCAGTGATTTGGGCGAATCCAAAATCGTATCATAAATCAAATCAATGCTAACTTTTACGCCATATTTTAGGGCGTTTTCGATGAATTTTCGTGCGATTTTTGGGCTATGATTGCGTTCTAGTAGTTTTAGTTTATCTGTGCGAAAACTCTGCACACCGATTGAAAAGCGATTTACACCCAAATCCTTAAACGCAATAAGCGTTTCTTTTGGCGATGCGTTTGGATTTAGCTCCATTGTGATTTCGGTATTTGGGGCGATTTTTGATTCTAAAATCTTAAAGATTCGCTCATAATCGCTAGGATTTAGCATATTTGGCGTCCCACCACCGATATAGATTGAATAAAATGTTTGCGATTCGCCCATAGATTCGATAGATTCGCACAAATCCACACAAAGCGAATCTAAATATTTTTCTTTAAAATCTATCATATTCGTTAGCGAATTAAACCCGCAGTATCCGCACTTTGAAGCGCAAAATGGTATGTGGATATAACAAAGCATAGTTTCTCTTATAATTTTTTTACAAAAAATTTTATAGAATTTCATTTTTAAAATCAAATTTTAGGGGAATCTTATGAGCGAATATCGTCCAAATGTCGCTGCTGTGATATTATCAGAGCGTTACCCTGAAGTTTGCGAATTTTTCATCGCAAAGCGCAACGATATTAAGCACTCCAAGTGTATTTGGCAGTTTCCGCAAGGCGGAATCGATGATGGCGAATCGCCCACAGACGCGCTATATCGTGAGCTAAGCGAGGAAATTGGCACAAAGGATATTGAGATTTTGGCACAATACCCCGAGTGGCTGAAATACGACTTTCCCAAAGGCAATATCCAAACCAAAATGTATCCATTTAAGGGACAAATGCAAAGATATTTTTTGGTAAAATTAAAGCCAGATGCGAAAATCAACCTAGCCACCGAAGTGCCAGAGTTTATCGCATATAGATTCGTGCCATTTGATGAGGTATTGCAAAATGTCGTGTATTTCAAACGGCGCATTTACAAAAAAGTGCTAGAGCATTTCAAAAAAGGAGGATATATCTAAATGCTAATCGTGCAAAAATTCGGCGGGACGAGCGTAGGCGACTGCGAACGAATCCAAAATATCGCTAAGCGTGTGATTGAGACGCGCGATAGTGCGAAAAAAGAAGGCGGAGCAAAAATCGTAGTGGTGGTATCCGCGATGAGTGGCGAGACGGACAAACTCATTGGCTATACGAAGCATTTTAGCGCGTTGCCAAATGAGAGAGAGAGCGACAAAGTGCTAAGCACGGGCGAGACGGTTACAAGTGCGTTACTAGCTATCGCGCTAAATGAGTTAGGCTATAAAGCTGTGTCGATGAGTGGTAGTGTGGCTGGGATTCGCACCGATTCGGTGCATACAAAGGCAAAAATCACCGAGATTGACACCACAAATATTTTTAAATATTTAGATGATGATTACATTGTCGTGGTGGCTGGATTTCAAGGCGTGGGTGATGATGGATTCATCACTACGCTTGGGCGTGGTGGAAGCGATTTATCCGCGGTGGCTTTGGCTGGTGCGCTAAAGGCAGATATTTGCGAGATTTACACCGATGTCGATGGCGTCTTTACCACCGACCCGCGCATTGAATCTAAGGCTAAAAAAATTGATGAAATTAGCTATGATGAAATGCTAGAACTTGCCTCGCTGGGCGCGAAAGTGCTATTAAATCGCTCGGTTGAAATGGCAAAAAAACTTGGCGTAAAAATCATCACTAGAAATTCTTTTAATCACAATGAAGGCACAATTATCACAAACGAGGAGGAAATTATGGAAAAGCCTATCATTTCTGGCATTGCGCTGGATAGAAATCAAGCAAGAGTTAGTATCGTAGATGTCGATGACAAGCCCGGGATTGCGGCGGAGCTATTTAGCTCACTGGCGGATTCGAGCATAAATGTGGATATGATTGTCCAAACAATCGGGCGAGACGGCAAAACGGACATTGACTTTACGATTCCCAAAACGGACATTGAGCTATGCAAAAAGATTTTGAATAACTACAAAGACGCCGCGCGGGGCATTGAGTATGATGAAAATATCGCCAAAGTCTCTATCGTGGGGCTTGGAATGAAAAGCCACTCTGGCGTTGCGAGTAAAACTTTTAGCATAATGGCGCGTGAAAATATCAACATTATGATGATTAGCACGAGTGAGATTAAGATTTCGCTAATTATCGACATAAAATACGCCGAACTTGCGGTGCGCTCGTTGCATAGCGTATTTGGGCTTGATAAATAATGAATATAGATTCGTGGCAATCCAAACAAAATAATCCGTGCGACAGCACCCCGAATCTCGCCCGATTCGTGGTGCAAAAAATCGGAATCAAGGAC
>JBNMHH010000029.1:0-12325 GCA_050872665.1 Helicobacteraceae bacterium | reverse complement strand
CGTATTCATCGCTCCCCTCAAGCGCGTAGCGTTTGTAGGCGCGTTTGTCAAACTCGCCGTTTTGATAGACGATTTTTGCGCCCACCGCGCTTTTCCCTTGAAAGTGGCTCGTGTCAAAAACCTCGATTGTATTTGGCACATTTTGCAAATCAAAAAGGCTTTTGATTGCCTCTAAAATGCGCGATTCGGCGCGCGATTCCAATGTCTCGGCGTTTTCTAAAATATTTTTGGCATTATTTTTTGCCAAATCCACCAATTTTTTCTTTTCGCCACTTTTTGGGTGCAAAATTCTTATATTTTTGCCAAAATGTTGCCTAAAAAATTCACTCAAAATCGCACTATCGCTTAAACTATAAGGCAAAAGGATTGAATCTAGCGCGAGTGGCGCATTATTCTTATAGTGATTTAGCAAACTTTGCGTGTATAAAAAGTCCAAATCCAAGTCATTTTCGTTGTGATTGATAAAAAAGTGGTCGCTGAAAACCACGCGCCCATCGCGCATAAAGATTTTTACAAGCACGGATTTTGTGGCGTTGCTTTCAATCACAAAAATATCGCAATTATAAAGTTTTGCTAAGTCAATGCTGCTAATGCTCGTATTTTGGCGGATTTTGGCGCATTGTGCTTTTAGGCGATTCGCCTCCTCAAAGCGCAGATTGTCCGCAAAAAAGCGCATTTTTTCCTCCAAAATCTTTAAAATTTTGCTTGGATTTTGAAGCAAATTTATTGCATTTTGTAAAATTTCGCCATATTTTGCGGACGAAATTTTCCCCTCACAAGGCGCGTAACAGCGATTTATTTGATGAAATAAACACGCTTTTTTGCCTTTTAGGCAGGATTTTTTCTGCACGAGCGGACAAATCTCATAAATCGCCTCCAAAATTTCCCGCGCCCCACTTGAATATGGACCAAAATAAAGATGATTTTTGTCATTTGTGATTTTCCGCACAATCTCTAACCGCGCAAACTCGGCGTTTTTGTCAATCAAAATGTATGGATAAGTCTTGTCATCGCGAAGTAGAATGTTATACTTGGGCTTAAGCTGCTTGATTAGGGAGTTTTCAAGGATTAGTGCGTCTTGTTCGCTTTGGGTTAGGATAATTTGCAAATGCGCAATTTGTGAAATCATTAGGGCGATTCGGTGGCTCACATTTGCGCTGGGCGTGGGTGAATCGCCACTAAGATTAAAATAACTTTTAACGCGATTGCGTAAATTTTTTGCTTTGCCAATGTAGAGCACTCGATTTTTGCTATCAAAATACTGATAGATTCCGCTTTGTTGCGGGAGATTTTTAATTTGCTCTTTTAGATTCATTGGCGTTGCGTTTTATGGCGTCTTTTATCGCGCTAAAAATCTCTTTAAATGGGCTATTTTCGTTAATGTGAAATGTGCCTAATGCGCGTTCTTTATAATGCTCTGTGATGATTATATTTGCTTGTTGTTGTGATTTGCTCTGTAAAATTTCTAGTATATTTTTGGGAATATAGGCTTTGATTTTTTTGATTTTGCGTAAGATTTCTAAATTTTGTTCCATCCCCGTCATTGCGAGATTCGGCAACGCCGAATCGTGGCAATCTAAATTTTGATTCGTGGATTGCTTCGGTGATTCGTGCGAATCACCTCGCAATGACGAATCTATGATAAAATTTATCGCATTTAGCAAATCGTTGCTACGAAAATTATTGATTTCCGCGCAAACGCCCTTATTTGCGGTGGCAATAAGTAGCGTGTCGCCCTTTATCGTGCCAAATAAAATGCTTTTTCGCAAATCTTTGGGTAAAGTTAAAAGCAATTTGTTTATAATTGCATTTGAATTTAGCTTTTTTAGGCTACCGCGCCTAAGATTGGAGATGATACTTTGAATGTTTTTCATTTTGCGATTATAGCATATTTGTTGCTTTTTGCGTGTGGGTGTGGGTATAAAGCCGACCCGTTTTATAGTAATTTGGATTGCTTCGGCGATTCGTGCGAATCACCTCGCAATGACGAAATAATTGCACGAATCGCACGAAAAACAATCGAAGGGATTGCGGTGGAGGTTTTGTATTTATGAAAAATTTTGGGGATAAAACTAGACTTGTGGTCTGTTGTTCCCCAAAATTTTTTATAAGTGCGAAAGATGCACCCAAGCGCGAATTGAGAAAGGATATAATATGAAATATGATGTAATTATTATCGGTGCTGGTGTCGCTGGACTTTACTGCGCCAAGCACCTACCACCAAACCTAAAAGTGCTTTTGCTCTGCAAAGATGAGCCGTGGGAGTGCAATACATTCTACGCGCAGGGCGGAATCACAATCGCAAACGGCAAGGACGACATTCCAGCCCATATCCGCGATACGCTTGATGCGGGGAGCAATGTCAATAATCTGCAAGTCGTGCAAACCCTTAGCGAAACTAGCATTGAGATTTTAGATGAGCTAATAAATGACGGATTCGAGGTGGATAGAGGCAATGACGGCAAGATTTTACTCGCCAAAGAGGGCGGACACAGCATTTCGCGCATAATCCACGCCAATGGAGACGGCACGGGGCGCATTCTCCACACGCATTTGATTAAAAATCTAAAGCACACGCTTTGGAAAGGCGCACAAGTCATCGACTTGCTAATCGAGGAGGACAAAGTCTATGGCGTGTGCGTGAATACCAAGCAGGGCGTCCTAAATCTCTACGCCGATAATGTCGTCATCGCAAGTGGCGGTGTGGGCGGACTTTTCAAATATCACACAAACGCATACACCATTAGTAGCGATATTCACGGCATTATTTTGGAGCATAATCTGCCCTTGCGCGATATGGAAATGTTGCAATTTCACCCCACCGTATTTGTCGCCACGAATCACGCTAGAAAACAGCTCATAAGCGAAGCCGTGCGAGGCGATGGCGGAATCGTAGTAGATAGGAACGGAAAGCGATTTTTATTCGACTATGACAAGCGGGGCGAGTTAGCACCGCGCGACATTGTGGCGAGGGGGATTTTTGATTGCTGCACCAAAAATAAACAAGAGGCATTTATTGATTTGGGTGCGTTTGACAAAAAGGGCTTTAAAGAGCGATTCCCAAACATTTATCGGCAGTTAAGCGCGTGTGGGCTTGACATTCCTAAAGATAATATTCCCATTTCTCCCGCATTTCACTACTCTATGGGCGGAATCGCCTGTGAGCTAAACGCCAAAGTCATTGGTATGCAAAATCTCTACGCCATCGGCGAGTGCGCAAACAACGGACTTCACGGCGCGAATCGCCTAGCGTCCAATTCGCTTTTAGAAGGGCTAGTCTTTGGCAAAGTCGCTGCGCAAAGCATTGTGGATTCGGCGATTTCTACGAGTGAGAGGCATTTTCCTATCAATAGCGATATTTTGGAAAAGGACGGCGATTTGCGCTACAAAGCCGTTTTGCGCGAAATTATGTGGCAAAATGCGGGGATTAAGCGCACTAAAAGTGGGTTGGATTCGGCAATGGGTGGCATTGAAGTAATGCTTTGTGGCGACATTGGGCGACTTTTGAAACTCCGCCTACTAACTGCACGAAAAATCATTCAATCCGCACTAGCGCGAAAAGAGAGCTTAGGAGCGCATTATATAGGCGAATAAAATTTGAGATAAATAGATTCATAAAGCAAATTGCGCGTGATTTATAGATTTATTTGATTGCTTCACTGCAATCCTTATAATCCGCGCTTTGCACATTAAATAAATCCACGCCTTTTTTTATGCTCTCATCATACATTGCGATTTTTTTCTCCAAATGCACGGAAATGTCCTCCAAACGCTTGGCTTTGTCCTTTAGCTTTTTTAGTGCCTTTTCTAGTAGCCCTTTGCGCTCCTCTGCGTAGTCAAAGCCCTTGATTAGCAATTCTGCGTAGCGTTTTATGTCCTTTAGGCTCATATCCGCATCGCGTAGCCACACCACCCAATTTACCCAGCGCACATCGCTGTCGCTAAAATATTTTACGCCGTATTCATCGCGCTCAATGGAGGGGAAAATCCCCTTTTTCGCCCAAAATCTTAGCGTGTAGCTGGAGACGCCTGTGAGGTTTTCGACTTGTTTGATTGTGTATGCCATTTTTTACTCCGTTTTTTGAAAAATTAAATCGTAATTATAAAAGATGATAGTAGCTATTTGTCAAGGTTTTTTAGAAAATTTTTTGACTAGCCACGAAAATACTCGCACTTTGGGCGCGTAAAATAAGGCTGTGATTTAGGCTAGTAGTGCGAATCTTTGAATCCACAAACATTTTTCGCTCCCTTTGGCTAAATCCGCCCTCTGCTCCTATGATAAAGCGATTTAGATTCCGCAAATCTTCGCATTTCGCGCCAAAATCAAGCGCAACTAAATCGCTATATGCGCTAATCACTTCATCAAGCGAGTTAAAAACTTCTATTTGCATTTTGCTTAGGCGTCCGCACTGCATTGATGAGCTAATCAAAATCGAATCTAATCGCTCCAAATTCACTTTAATGTTGCGTTGCGAAAAATCCGCATAAAAAAGTGATATTTTTTCCACAAAGAGTTCATTCAAAAATGGCAGAATTTTATCAAAGTCGCTAATTACTGCCTGAATAATATGCGTCTTTGGCGAATCTTGCCTAATATGCGCCGAATCCACTAGCATAAACTCCGCGCTTTTTTTATTTACAGCCATAATTTTATAGCGATGAATCGCGCTATCACGCAGATTTGCAAAATCAAAGATTTCGCCATTTTCAAGCGCGTTTTTTGCATTTTTACGGCGGACATTAAAGATATGATGAAATGCCTTTGAAACTAGCATTAGATTCGCACTCCCCGCATTTTTATCATAAATAAAGCGCATTTTTTAAAACACCAAAAAATATAAGATTATTGCCACATAAATCGCATTTGCGATTTTGGCGAATCGGACATAATTTTTACGAAAAGCTGGATTCGCCCGTGCGATGCGCAACTTTTTCACACGCAAAATCTCCACCACAAAGGCGAAATTCGCAACAATCATTAGCGCAATTTTTGCGCCAAATTCAAACTTCATCATCGCCCACACACTTATCCCGCTTAAAAATGCGATAAATAAAAATCCCAAAAATAATGGCGTGAAAACCCACGATAGCTTATTTATTCGCACAAAATCTTTAAAAAAAAATAGCGCGATTAGATTTATAAGCGCAATGGCAAAAAGAAAATAAATGATAATTATATGAAATGATATAGCTTGATTCAGCGCGAATTGTTGCATTTGCTATCCTAAAACTTTTATTTTTATGCGCATTTTGAAACTTTGTGCGATTCCACAACGCAATTTAAGGATTTTATTATATCATTTCAGTTTTAAAATTTGCGTAAGTAGTTATAAAGGAAACATTTTTGAGTAAAAAAGCCGACAAATCCCTATCAAAGACATACAAATCCCGCGAATCGCACATTGAATCAGGCGAATCCACAAAATCCCCAAGCGAATCCCCAAAAGAAGCCGTAGTTTTGCTAAATATGGGCGGTGCGAATAATCTCTTTGAAGTGGAGCTTTTTTTAAAAAATATGTTTGCCGACCCGCTGATTTTGCGCATCAAAAGCAACTTTATGCGAAAAATGGTGGCAAATATGATAATAAATGGGCGGCTTGATAAGTTAAAGGCAAATTACACAGCCATTGGCTCAAAGTCCCCGTTAGTAGAGATTACCTATAATCTCACAAAGATTTTGGGCGAAGTGGATAATTCGCGCTTTTACACTTACGCTATGCGTTATGCGCCACCTTATGCCAAAAATGTCGCGATGGATTTAAAAGAGAAGGGAATTGATAAAATCACGCTTTTTACAATGTATCCGCAGTATTCCACCACCACGACTTTATCCTCCGTGAGAGATTTTTTGGGTGCGCTAAAGGCATTAAATTACGCGCCAAAGGTGGAAATCGTAGAAAATTACGCCGATGATTTGGCGTTTGTGAAATGCTGTGTAGAGCGAATCAAAGAGGCGCAGAGTAATTTTAATAGCGATGAATCTTTTAGTGATTTTGTGTTGCTTTTATCCACGCATTCCATTCCGCAAAGCGTGGCGGATTCGGGTGATATTTATGAAAGCGAAGTGGCAAAAAGCACGGAGGCAATCAAAGCGGAGCTAATAGAGCAGGGCATTTGTTTTAAGGACATTGTGATTTGCTATCAATCCAAAGTCGGTCCCACAAAGTGGCTGGGTCCTAGCACCATTGATACGATTAAAAAGCACCGCAATGAAAAGCTAGTCATTTATCCACTTGCCTTTACGATTGATAATTACGAGACGGAGTTTGAGTTAGAGATTGACAATCGCAAACTTGCGGATTCGCTGGGTGTGCCAAAATATATTGTCTGCAAATGCCCCAATGCTACGACTAATTTCGCAAAGGCGATTGTTGAGATTATGCTACGAAAGAAAAAGGATATAAATGAAGCGCATATTTAGGCTATTTTGCGCCTGTGTGGCGATTTGGACGGCGATATTTTTTAGCGGTTGCGATGATAAAAAAATTACCGAAAATATCATCTCAACGGGCGCGGAAATGAGCGCAGAGGCGGCGGAAAAGGCAAAGAGTTTGGATAAAGAGAGCTATAAGGAACTTGCGGATTTATTTTTGGATACGAGCGAGATTGACTTTTCGCGCGAGGTTTTAATCATTTTTGGCAAAAATCAATGCAAATATTGCGATATGATGAAAGATGATATTAAAAAAAGCCAAGCGATTCAGGCAAAAATAAGAGAGAATTTTAATCCTTACTATGTGAATACCTCTTACGACAAAACTCATAAACTTAAATTTGCAAATTCTATCATAGAAACTCCCACCATACAATTCGCGCAAATTTTTGCTGTAAATGCCACGCCACAAATTGTTTTTTTAGATAAAAACGGACGCGTAAAATATATCTTTGCTGGATATACGCTAAAGTTAGAAAAAATGATTGATGATATAGTGGCAAATCCTATGCCTTTGGGAGATTACGCGCAAATTGATAAAGCACTAAATGAATTAAAAAAGGATATTAAATGAAAATCATAAAATTGCTTTTTGCCTCGCTATATACGGCGATTCCACTTATGGGAATCTACGCCATTGCCATTGCAGTGGCGACTTTTATCGAAAACGATTATGGCTCAAACGCCGCGCGGGTGCTGATTTATAATACTTGGTTTTTTAACTTTTTGCATTTGTGGTTGCTTGTGTGCCTAGTGGGCGTTTTGATTCGCTATAAATTTTTGGCGCAGAAAAAATATGCGAGTTTTATTTTGCATTTAAGTTTTGTGATTATCATTGTGGGGGCGGGAATCACGCGCTTTTTTGGCGTGGAAGGGCTTATGAATATCCGCGAAGGGCAGAGTAATTCCGCCTTTATAAGCAGTGAGATTTTTTTAAATGTGTTGCTAAATAACGGCGATTCGCGTTACGCGATTCATATCCCTGTGAGCGTGAGTTATGCGTCTAACAAAATGCTTAATGAAAAAATCGCATTTGGCGATTCGCACTTTAGGATAAAATCCACCGCCATTACCAAGCTAACAAGCGATAAGAAAGACACAACCGCGCAAATGGACGCAATTATTAGCTATAAGGACAAGGATTATCCGCTGACACTTATCGGCGGTGGGCAAATGAGTGAAGATTCGGTAGTGAGTTTTGATGATGGGACAAATGCGATTCTTAGCTGGGGCGCGAGAGATATTGATTTAGGATTTAGCATAAAGTTAGAGGATTTTATTTTGGAGCGATATGCGGGTTCAAATTCGCCATCAAGCTATAAATCCAAAGTCGTTGTGATTGACGGCGACAAAGAAATGCCATATCAAATTTTTATGAATAATGTGTTAGATTATAAAGGCTATCGCTTTTTTCAAAGCTCTTATGATATGGACGAGCTAGGGACGATTTTAAGTGTGAATAATGACCCGGGGAAAATTCCTACTTATATCGGGTATTTTTTGCTGTTTGTGGCGTGTGTGTGGCTACTCTTTGCTAAAAACAGCCGATTCCAAAAGCTAAGTAGATTTCTAAAAAATCAGCAGATTTATAGCGTGGTTTTTGCGTTTTTGATTGGATTTGCTACATTTGGAGCGCAAAATTTAAATGCCGAATCGCCACAAACGCCCGAATCCACCGAAGCGATTCAATCCCAAAATATCTTAGATTACATAAACAATATGCGTGAGAAATCCAAAGCTCACGCGCAAAAATTTGGCACTTTGCAAATCCAAAGTGGCGATGGCAAAATTAAGCCGCTGGATACTTTGGCGAGTGATTTGGTGCATAAGATGACAAAGAAAAATAATTTTTTGGGCTTTAGCAACACGCAAATCGCGCTAGGAATGCTACTTTATCCAAATGATTGGAAAAATATCAAAATGATTCGCGTCTCTACGCCGCAACTGCGCGAACTTTTAGGATTGCCAAAAGATGAAAAATACGCGTCATTTATGGATTTATTTATCGCAAATAATGCAAGTGGCGAATCAAGCACAAGTGGCGAATATAAGCTAAAAAATTATATCGAGGAGGCGAATCGCAAAAGCCCCGCGAATCGCTCGAAATTTGACAATGATATTATTGATGTCGATGAGAGGGCAAATATCGCCTATGGGATTTATTCATCGCAATTTTTTAGATTTTTGCCCATTCCACAAAATGGGGAGATTTGGATTTCGCCCATTGAAATGCTTAGCTTTGCGGGAGATGAATTGGCTGGGAAGATTCAAGCTATGCTGTCAAATTATTTTAATGCCTTTGAGGTGGGCTTACAAAGTGGCGATTTTAGCGCGGCGGACGAGGCTTTGCAAATTATTAAGGATTACCAAAGGGAATTTGGCGGGGCGATAATGATAAGCGATTCCAAGCTAAAAGCGGAGATTTTTTTGAATAATTCAAATCTCTTTGCAAAGCTGATTTTGCCCTATATTTTGGTGGGAATCGCAATGTTTATTTTGATTTTTGCCTATATTTTTAAGCCAAAAGATTCGCTTAAACGCGCCCTAAAATGCTTTTATTTTATATCTTGCGCCATTATTTTGGTGCATTTATTCGCGCTAATTTTGCGCTGGTATATCGCTGGACACGCCCCTTGGAGCAATGCTTATGAATCGATGCTTTATATCGCCTTTACAGCGGGAATCGCTGGAGTGGTATTTTTTAGAAAATCCTATCTTGCGCTATCAAGCGCGAATTTTTTGGCTGGAATCGCGCTCTTTGTGGCAAATCTTGGCTTTATGAATCCGCAGATTACTAATCTAATGCCCGTGCTAAAATCCTATTGGCTAAATATCCATGTAAGCGTGATTACGGCGAGTTACGGCTTTTTGGGGCTTTGCTTTTTGCTTGGCATTATTACGCTAATGCTTATGATTTGTCGCAAAAAAGGCGTAGATTCGGCGAATCCAAGCGCGAATCTTAATGCAAATCTTGCGAATCCTGCGAATCAAAGCGCGAATCTAGCACCGAATCCCGCCGATTCAAGCACCGCGAATCAAACAAATCCCGCAAATCTTAAAATCGATTCGACTATCAACTCAATCACGGCAATCAACGAAATGTCGATGATTTTTGGGCTATTTTTGCTTACAGCGGGGAATTTCCTTGGTGGCATTTGGGCAAATGAAAGCTGGGGGCGATATTGGGGCTGGGACCCAAAAGAGACTTGGGCACTCGTTTCTATCGGCGTGTATGCGATTATTTTGCATTTGCGATTTATCTTTAAGCGCAATTTTCAATACATTTTCGCAACCGCAAGTGTGTTTGGTTTTTTTAGCGTTTTGATGACTTATTTTGGCGTGAATTACTATCTTTCAGGGCTTCATTCTTATGCAGCTGGAGACCCACTGCCGATTCCAAAATTTTTGTATTTTATGGTGGCATTTTTGGTAATTTTGATTATAATTGCATTTTTAAAACGCAAAATGGAAGCGGTAAAAATATAACTTTTTGGAGGAATCGCAATGATTAAAAAAGTGCTTTTGTGGATTGGTGGCATTGTTTTGGTGCTACTTGTGGCGGTTTTCGTGCTTTTATTTACGCAATTTGGCAATGATATTTTAAAGCCACAGATTCAAGCACAAATCGATAAATACTCCCCTGTTAGCGCGAAATTAGAGACTTTTAAACTGCGCTTTGGTAGCTTTGAGATTGAGCTAAACGCGCTTGAGACTATCAATGTCTCTGCAAACGGCACTTACTCGCTTTTTAGCTTTAGTATTGAGGGCGTGTTAAATATTTTAATCAAAAATCCTTCGCAGATTCAAGGGCTAAACTCCGTGCATTTAAATGAAAACTTTTTGATTGAAAATATGATTCGCGGGAAATTCAATGATTTTATCATCTACACAAAGTCCAATATCGCCGATGGTAGCATTGATATTGAGACGCAGATAGAAAATTACTCTGTGCCTACGAAAGTGGTGGCAAATATTAGCAATCTACGCATCGAATCGCTTTTAAATCTAGTCGGGCAAAAGGCTTACGCTACGGGCATTTTAAATATTAAGGCAAATGTTTTTGGCGATACGAATCTTAACTTCACAGGCAACGCAAACGCGGAGATTTTAAAAGGCAAAATGAGTGAATCGCTTATTAGAAAAGACTTTAAGGTTACCATTCCTCGCACTACGGATTTTAGCGCGAATCACACAATGTCATTTGACGGCAAGGAAGTTAAGCATAAATTTAACTTTCTCTCACAAATTGGCAATATTACTTCAAGCGGAAACACGCTCATCGAGGGGCTTAAGACAAATTCAAATTATGATATAAATATCAGCGATTTGTCGCCATTTAGCCCTGTGGCAGGAATGCCTTTGCGTGGTAGTTTTCGCACAAATGGCAAGATTCAAGGCAATAGCGAGTGGCTAAACATTGATGGCAAAAGCGACTTTGCGTCTGGCAATACGGCGTATTCGGTGTCGTTGCAAGGCTACACCAAGCCAAAAGATGCGCTTGTAACGATTCGCGGATTAAAAATCGATGAGGTTTTGCATACGCTTTATAAGCCTATCTACGCAAAAGCGACAATGGACGCCAAAATCGACTTAAAACAGCTCTCCGGCGACATTTCAGGCACTTATAGCCATAGCGTTCGTGGCGATGCGCTAAAAGCCACGCTAAAAAAAGAGTTTGATTTAAATCCGCCCACAGACATTGCCTTTAATCACAGCGCAAATGCGACTTTGAGTAACGGCAGTGGCGATTTGAATGCCAATATCATCAGCAATATTGCGGAATTTAGCATTGATAAGGCAAAAGTCAATGTCAAAAATTTCAGCATTTCCGCGCCTTATAAGCTCATAGTCAGCGATTTGAAAAATTTGGCGTTTATCACTTCTCGCCAATTAAAGGGCAATCTAGCCGTTAATGGCAACGCAAAATATGCGGATAATAAGGTTGTCGCGGATTTAAATAGCAATATTTTTGGTGGCAAACTCACAGCCGCGCTAGATAGGAATATCGCGGATATTAAGCTAATTGATATAAAAGCAGCCCAAGTGCTTGATATGCTAAATTATCAGCAGTTTTTTGATAGCAATGTCAATGGCAAGATTCGCTATGATATTTTCACAAGCAAGGGCGATTTGGAATTTTTGGCGAGTGGTGGGCATTTCACGCAAAATAAGCTAATGGATTTACTAAAGGCAACGCTCAATTTTGACGCGACAAAGGAAATCTATGAAAGCATAAAAATTGATGGCAAAATCAACAAAAAAGCCGTAAATGCAAACCTAAGCGCAAACTCCAAAAATACTGCAATCACAAGCAAAAGCGCGAAGTTAGACTTTGAAAAGGACGCAATTAACGCGTATTTAAATATCAAGGTAAATAAAGATGAGCTAGGATTCCCTATAAGCGGGAAAATGAGTAGCCCAAATATTAGCGTGGATATGAAAAAAGCCACCACAACAATCCTAAATCGCGTGGTGGGCGAAGATAAAGTCGAATCGCTAAAAGACAAAGCAAAAGATTCAATAAGCAAGGCTTTGGGCGGTGGCTCAAGTGGCTCGGGTGATTCGGGCGATTCAAGTGATTCGAGTGGCAAGGCTAGTGAAAAAATCGAGCAAAAGATTGGAGATTCGCTAAAAAATCTCTTTAAAAAATAATCGTGCGTTATGATTCATAAGTCCGTATTGTTAGAGGAAGTCGCGGAATTTTTTAAAGGCGCGGAGGGCGTTTTTATTGATGCGACTTTGGGGCTGGGCGGACATAGTGAGCGAATCTTAGAGGAAAATCCTAGCATTAGCGTGATTGGAATCGATAAAGATAAGATTTCGCTAGAATTTGCAAAAAATCGTCTTTCAAGATTCGGTGCGCGATTTAGGGCAGTGCAGGGTGGTTTTGAT
>JBNMHH010000028.1:0-12454 GCA_050872665.1 Helicobacteraceae bacterium | reverse complement strand
TTTCGCGGGATTCGGCGCACTCAACTGCTCAATAGACTCCAAGTCTTATTTCGCAGTTTTGTGCTTGAAAACCCACGAACTTGCCTAAAGCTACTTCCGCGCGAAAGTCGCTAGTTGTTTGAAAAAATCGATTGCGATTCGTTACACAAATCGACTACGAATCTAGCGCGAATCTATAATTCTCCGTCATTGCGAGGCGATTCAACGAATCGCCGAAGCAATCCACACCTTTTGTCATTGCGAGACTTGCCTTTGGCAAGTCGTGGCAATCCAAACAAAATCTAATCTATCGTCATACTGAGGGCTTTAGCCCGAAGTATCCAAATCGCACAAATCTAAATCACAAGCGAATCAATAAAATTGCCCTTAGATTCACCACAATGGATACTTTACCTAAAGGCTCAATATGACGAATATTTTTAGATTGCTTCGCTCGTTTCACTCACTCGCAATGACAAAGTAGAGAAGCGTCATTGCGAGGGCTTTGCCCGAAGCAATCCACAAATTAAAAGTATAGCCTTAACTCAACTATCCCAGCCTTTTCTTTCTGCTACCATTTTGCCATCATAACCCCTATTTTTAAGAATACTTAAAATAGCCATATTTTCAGCAGACGCCGTTTTCGTCAGCCTACTAAATAGCTGGTCATCACTATAACCCTCATATTTTTCTTTGTATTCTTCCATATCATTGATATGCTTTACGGCTTGTTCGCCAACTCCTTTGGCTACTTTTCCTAATGTATCCCAAAATCCCATTTTCTACTCCTTTTATTTTCCTGTTTCATAGACAGTAACTTTTCCGCCGACAATGTCATATTTCATACGCTTTTTGCAGTTTGGACAAGTTGTGCCACCGCTAGTTCTTGCGGTAGGACTTGCACTTACCGTTTTCGTTGATAACAACTTCCCACATTTACACACTACATTTACCGTAACACTTGCCATTTTTTACTCCTTGAGTTGAAATTTTTCACTCTATCTCATAAATTTTTACCAAAAATCTATCATAGTAGAGTGAAATAGAATTGTAATAAAACTAAACTTAAAAAAATCTAACATAATAGAGTGAAGCAAAAAAATAAAAATGGCACGGAAAAACACGCAAATTTCAAGCGACTACGAAGTTAAAGAGCCTTTGAGCGATGATGAAATCGCGCGATTTCATCGCCTTGTGGCGAATCGCGTGGCGCAATTACGCAAAGAGCGTGGGCTATCGCAGTTAGATTTGAGCCTAGCTATCGGCTACAAGTCCGTCTCGCTCGTGGCTGGAGCGGAGGCGGGATATAATAACATTCACTTTAATTTGGAGCAACTTTATCGCATAGCAAGTGCGCTAGAAGTGGATATAGCGGAATTTTTTAAGTTTTAAGCAGACGCGTTTGTCTTTTTGACGCTTTTGCGGGATTCACCGCATTCGGCTATTCGATAGACGATTAGTCTTATCTCGTAGCCTCACGCTCGAAAACCCACAAAACGAAGTTTCCTTGAAAATCGCCTAAAAATACTTCCGCGCTGAATTTATAATATTTCGTCATTGCGAGGGCTTTGCCCGAAGCAATCCAAATAAAAATAAAAATAGATTGCCACGATTTTACTAATGCAAAATCTCGCAATGACGAAAGGGTTGGCGAATCTATATAGAAGTTTTTGCTTTATTTTACTTTTGCAAAAAGTAGAAACCCTCTCCACCTCGTCATTGCGAGACTTACCTTTGGCGAGTCGTGTCAATCCAAATGCGAATCCCAATCCCCTAAAATCTCCACACATATTGCAATGTTAAAATATGTGAGACATTTTCAGGCTCATACATAGCCACAGATTTTTTATCATAATCCACCATACTCACACTTGGCGATGCGCCGATACTCCAAAACTCATACTTTAGCCCAAATGCGTTGATATTCCCACTGCGCGTTTTGTAAGTTGCGCCGATATAGGCACTCGCGCCAAAGCCCTGCGTCTGCCTCACGCGCAAATCCTTGCTAAACTGCGACTTTGTCAGCTTTGAGTGATGATGCCCAAGAATAAAAAAATTATATCCGCCCATCACATTTAGCACCCAATCCGCGCTCAAAATCGCCTCGCACTCGATTTGCAACGGGACATAGACATAGCCCTGCAGTCGCTCGATAGCGGTAAAATCGTTGCGATTGAAGTAATATCCTATCCCGCCTTGCAAATACAGCGTGGAGACCATTCCTTTAAGCGACAGCAGGTTGAATCCGCCCTTTAACTCCAAATGATAAAAGCTATTTGTGTCAAACATTACGAGCTGTTCGCCGTTTTTATTCGCATCACTCGTATCCAAAACACCGCCCGTATATACGCCCACTGCGACATTTGCGTCTGCTATAAAGTCGAGTTTTCCGCCACCTTTGGCATAGCCTAAATTTAGCCCCACATTTAAAAGCCCCATATCCATTCGCATTACGGATTTTCCGCGATAATTCGTCTCGCCGTAGTGGTAGTATCCTGCGCCGATTGCGATAGATTTGTAAAATCCGCTTTTTAGCAAAGGATTCGCGTGAATTGTGCCTAAAGTGCGTGTAAATCGTGGATTCGCCAAATCGAGCGAATCTGCACTCGAATCTAGCTGCGATTCGCCTAAAGTCGTAGATTCGATTATGATTTCGTAGCGTGTGTTTGAATCGCTAGATTCGCTCACTTTGGCACACAACGGCGCAAAAAGCACGATTACAAGCCATAAGATTCGCTTCATTTTACATTCCTACGCCAAACTGCACTCCGCCATAGAGTGAGTGGCTTTTGGGATATTTGAAATTCGCCTCTGCGCCTTGATTCAAGCCATTTAGTGTGGCGTCTGCCTTTATGCTTACGCGCTTATTCTGCCCTGCGCCAGAGTTGTAGTAGGCACTCACAAGGCGCACGAATACAAACGCCCTATCGCCGATTTTGTAGCTTCCGCCTATGCCGACTTTTAGCCCCCATAAACGCGCCTCTGAAAGTATATCAGCTTCGCTTGTCTGCAAGTCCTCGCCACCGATATTTATCACACTAGCACCGCCAAATCCGCGCACAAAGTAGTCAATCGCCCATTTTTGGCTAAGCGCACTTCTGCCCTCCACCTCAACGAAAAGATTCATATATCCAAGCAGTGTGGAGTAAGGCACATAAGTCGCCCAGTGCGAAAAAATCGCCACTTCAAATCCGCCATTTATGTATAGCGCGTTGTCCCACACTTTGAATGCCGAGCTAATATTGTATCCGCCCTTTAACTCAAAGCCGAAATTTAGGGCGATTCCACCACTAAAATCAAATCTGCTTAGTGGTTGTGCGCCGATTTGTTCCGCACCTATGGGATATGCGCCCTTTATATCTAGCGGTCCTGCGCCCAAAGACGCGCCAAATTCTAGCTTGGCGTAATCGCGCCAATTCCACCCTAACGCGCCATTTACGGACATTATAACGCCATCTAGTTTTGTGTCCCCTGCCTTGTGGTAGAGATAATCCGCGCCTATGCCGATTCGCCCAATAAAGCCATTTTTGCGATAAAGCGCAAGGGAATCTTTTGAATCAACCGCTAAATTTTCCGCATTTAGCGCACAGATTCCAAATATCAAAACCAAAATGAAACGAATCACACCGCAGATTTTTATCTGCGTCATCATTTTGCCTTTTTGATTAGCTCAGCGATATTTTGGGCGATTATGGCGTGTCCGTCTTTGTTTGGGTGAATCTCATCGACTTTTAGGGAATGTTGCTTTAGGATTTGTGGCATTGCGCTTGATTCGAGTAAAACGCCCTCGCTTTCACTTATGTCATAATACACGCGCGATACGCCACCTGCAAGTCCGCCTAAAATGCCATCAGGGACGCCAAGTAGCACTACGCAGGAGGTTTTTGCCTTTGCTTTTTGGACAATAGCTCTTATGTTGCGCTCTGTGGTGGCTTTGTCTAGTTTGCGTAAAAAGTCATTGCCACCGATAGAAATAATAATTGCGCTCACATTTTTGCCTTGCAACTCACTATCCATTCGCGCCAAAAGTCCGCTACTGATTTCGCCATCGATTCCTAGTTTAATCGCACTTTTGCCTAAAAGTCGCGGGATTTGAATCCCAAAGCTATCGTTTTCATCGACACCAAAGCCATTTGCAAGGCTATCGCCAAGTGTGATAATATGTGTGCCATTTAGCGGACAAATGCCCTTTGGCGTGGAATCGCGTAGGATAAAAAATCCGCCTATGACAAGTAGGCAGATTATAAGTAGGCTTTTCAATCTTGTTGCTGTCTAAGGAAAGTCGGACGCACTATGTCTTCATCATAGGCTGTGGGATAGTTTCTTGTGCCACCAACTACATCTTTTAGATACTTTACGCTCATAGTGATATTGGGGTCGCGTGGCGGGATTTTATTGTGTTGTTCTCTTTCTTGTTCTCTTGTTTGTAAAATTTCTTTTTCAAAGCCAGTAATTACCAGCGTAACCTTGATTTGCATAGGCTCTAGGCTATCATCATAAGTCCAGCCGTGTTTGCAGTCGGCATTTTCATCAAGCTGTTGCTGCACGATATAACCAGCATCGGTTAGCCACGACAACGGATATTTTCTGCTTATAGTGTAGTGGATAATCGCGCCTTTTGCACCTTTAATGCTGATATTATCAAGCAATGGCGATTCGATTGCTTCTTTGACTGCCTCTATGGCTGAATCTTCGCCGTCTTTCTCACCTATACCGATAAGTCCAAGCCCTTTAAACTCCATAATGGTATTTAAATCCGCAAAGTCTATATTCATTCCACCGCCACTATCAGATAGTATGAATCCAGCCACACCACGCACTGCTTGTGAAGCTACATTATCCACAAGTTTAAAGCTATCCTCAGCGCTTAGGGTTTTATCGATAACAGAAAGCAGTTTTTCGTTAGGAATCACAATGATTGTATCGACTTCGTCTTTGAGCTCTTTTAGCCCTGCTTCGGCGATTTGTGCGCGTTTATTCATTTCGTGTTTAAATGGCGTAGTAACTACTGCGATAGTAAGTGCGCCGATGTCTTTTGCAGCCTTGGCGACTATGGGCGTAGCGCCTGTGCCTGTGCCACCGCCAAGCCCTGTAGCAATGAAAATGATATTAAATTCTTTTAGCTCATCTTTGATAATCTCATAGCTTTCTTCCGCGCTTTTTTTGCCTTTTTCTGGATTCATACCTGCGCCAAAGCCTTGCGTAGTTTTCTCACCAAGCAAAATCTTACTATGCGCTGTCGTGCTTTCTAGCGCGGTAGCATCGGTATTTAGCGCAATAAGTTTGATAGCCCTATGAACGCCGTGTCTTATGATGTGATTTATGGTATTGCAACCGCCACCACCTACGCCAACTACGCCAATTCGCACTTCGTTTTTGCTATACATTTCTTCTTTGAAAGTTACTTCCATTGTGTCTCCTTAAAATAGGCTCTTAAGCCAATCCAAAAATTTAGCCCACAAGCCTTTTCTTGCGGTTACTTTAATCTGCAATTCATCTTCTTTTTTGCGTTTTATATCCTCTAAATCATCTTTTTTGTCTATATCGGATAGATTCGCTTTTTTAAGAGTTTGTCCTTTTTGTTTATATTTCATTTTTTTATGATTCGCATCTAATTCATAGTTTGTAAATCCACCCGAAGCATACAAAATAAGCCCAATCGCGGTAGAAAAACACGCATAGGGAATGCCCTTTTGTTCGCCTTTTTTGCGGATAATGCCAAAAGATTCATTAGGTTCTTTTGGCTCGGCAATTCGCACAGATAGATTCATAAAGGCTTTTTTACCTAAATCTTTTAGCCCTTTCATATATGCCATTCCACCTGTGATAGCCACACCTGCGCCAAGTGAATTTTTAAGTCCGCTTTTGGAAATAGAGTATTCAATTTTTTGTAGCATTTCAAAAACCCTGCTAAAGACTATATTATGCAGGATTTCATACTGCACCATACGCGAATCACCGTTGCGCATAGGTATGTCTTCTAACATTACATCTGCGTCATCAGCGGTTAGCTCACTTAGTTTGGTGTGTTTATTTTTTAGAAATTCCGCAACATCTATGGTAGTGCCAAGCGTAATAGAAATGTCATTTGTGATATTCCACGAACCGACAGATAAAAAGTCCTCATATTGCATAGAATTGCCACGATGAATCATAAAATTACAACTATCGCTACCCATATCAATGCAACAAACGCCTAGCTCTTTTTCATCATCACTTAGCACCGCAATGGAACTTGCATAGGCATTTAGCACCAATCCAGCCACTTCCACACCTGCATTTTGGACGACTTTTTTAAGATTCGCCACATCTGTTTTGTGCGCATAAACTATCCTTGTGGATACCTCTAATTGCGTGGCTGTCATACCAAATGGGTCATCGATAAAATCTCTATTATCCAACCTAAAGGCATAAGGCAAAATATGCACTAATTCGTAATTATTAGGAATCTCATTTCGTGCCGTCCAATCCACCTGCTGCATAACGCGATTGATTTCTTTTATGCCAATATCGCAACTTGCTGGTAAGCCAACCACTGCACTTAAATTATCGCTTCTAGCGCAGTTACCAGAGAGTGAGATAAAGGCTTTTGAGACTTCCACACCAGCCATTCGCTTTGCTTCATCTAGCGATTCTTTTAACGCTCTTGAAGCCGAATCGATAGACTTTATCGTTCCTTTTTGAATCCCGTGTGATGGAGCGATTCCTACGCCTAAGATTCGTGGCACTCCGCCCTGAATATCGGCGATTAGAGAGCATATCTTTGAACTGCCAATGTCAATGCCAAGAATTATCTGCTCCATTATACTGCGTCCCCTTGCCTAAAATTGTTTATAATCTTATATCGTTTGCTAAGAAAATCAAACACACTTTGCTCTAAGATTCGCGATTTGAATTCATTATAAACTTGCAAATTTGTGCTATTTTCCAGCATTTTTTGTTCCAAAACATTATATAAAAGCACCTTATTGCCAAGTAGCACGAATCCGCTTTTATTCGCGGAGCTAAAGATTTCTTGCAATGCTTGTTGCGTCTCAATGGCATTTAGCGTAGGAATAAGTTTATTTGTCCCAAAGCCAAAAAAGCCAATATCGCTCCCATAAAAGAAATTCTGCCGTTTTTTTGCCTCCGCAAGTAGCGCGTCTCTTAATGCTTGTGGCGCGTAATCTCTCCGCACCTGCGCTTTTACCTTGCTAAAATCCTCTATGGCTTGTGGCATTTCTTTTAGCACTTTAGCGACAAAATACACGCCATTATCCAAAATAGGCTCGATTCGCGTTTTGGATTTGCTTTGTGTAAGCGCATTTACAAGCGCAGGGTGCGAATCCTCATCTATTGTCAAAACCTCGCCTTTGATTTTGGAATCACGCAAAGCAATGCTAGATTCAAGTGCGTTGCGCTTTGCTTTCCACTCTACAAAGTCGCTTTTGACTTTGTCTTTGACTTGCGCAAATTCCGCGCGGACGCCGTCTTTTGTGTAGTTTTGCAAATTATCATCAAAGTATTTTTTTAAATCCGCCTCTACTGCTTCCACTTCGCTAATTTTATGGCTAACAAGCTCGATTTCAAAACTCTTTTTGCTTTTATAATTTTCCTTATTTTCCTCGTAAAATTTCTTTAGCTTATCATCTTCTATATCCACGCGCACATCATTTGCGCCCAAAATTTGAATAGATAATCTATCTTGGAGATTCATCGCTACGCTAAGCACTTCTCTCTCTAGTGGCGTTACAATCGCAGGAAAAAGCTCTAAGATTCGCTGGATTAGCAAATCTCTGCGTGTTTTTTCCTCAAAATCAAGGGGCTTTAGGCGATTCGTGCGGAGAATCTCTTTATACAGCTCACTATCAAAAACGCCATCTTTTTTAAAGTCGCTAATATTGCTAATCTCGCGCGAAACTTCCTCATCACTAATGCGAATCCCGCTATCTAGCGCGAAATTCTCTAGCAAAGCCTTATTTATTAGCATTTGCAAGGCAATCTTTTCAAAGCCTAACGACTTTGCTTGTTCAATGTCAAGCGTTGTGCTAGTAGCTTGTTCGTAACGGCGAATCAAATTGCTGTATTCTAAATTTAAATCATTCGCGCTAATGGCGATTCCACCCACCTTTGCCACAGCATTACTCGATGAGCTAAAACTATACGCGCCCCAGCCTACCATACCCGCCGCGATAAAGGCAATCGTGCTTATCCAAATAGTAACGATTAAATATTTTTTATGTTTCTGCATCCACGAAATCAAAGGACAATCCTTAAAAATTAAAGTATAATTTTGAAATTGTAACATACTTTTAGCACATTTTTAAGGAAATTTTAGATTATGGATAAGCAATTCGTAGAAAATTTAATTGCGCAGGATTTGGCGCATATTTGGCATCCTTGCTCACAGATGAAAGAATGCGAAAATTTTCCTATAATGCCTTTGCAGCGGGGCGAGGGCGTGTATCTTTATGATTTTTATGGAAATAAATATATCGATTGCATAAGCTCGTGGTGGGTGAATCTATTTGGACATAATCACCCATATATCAGCCAAAAACTAAAAGAGCAAATCGATTTGGTGGAGCATATCATCTTTGCTGGATACACTTATGAGGGCATTGTGCGATTTTCGGCGCGGTTGATTGAGAAACTACCAAAGGGCTTGGATAAGGTTTTTTACGCGGATAATGGCAGTAGCGCGATTGAAGTGGCACTAAAAATGAGTCATCATTTAGGAATTTTGCGTGGGAATCCAAAAAGCGCATTTTTATCGCTAGAAAATTCCTATCACGGAGAGACGATTGGGGCGTTGAGCGTGGGCGATGTGGGGCTTTATAAGGCTACTTATCAAAATATTTTAATTAGCAATATCCAAGCACCTTTGCCACTTGATTCAAGCACAGAGGCAGTCGAATCCGCACTAAAGCGATTCGCCCAAATCATCGATGAAAATGAAATCTGCGCCTTTGTGCTAGAGCCACTCGTGCAGTGTGCGGGAAATATGCGAATGTATCCCAAAGAGTTCGTCAAAGGCGCGTGTGAGATAGCAAGAGCTAAAGGAATCTATGTGATTTTTGATGAAATCGCGGTGGGATTCGGGCGTAGCGGGGAAATGTTTGCGTTAGAAATCTGTGATTTTGTGCCAGATTTTTTATGCTTATCAAAGGGCATCACAGGCGGATATTTGCCACTCTCGGCGGTTGTGATGAGCGATGAAACTTATGGCGAATTTTTAGGCGATATAAATCGTGCGTTTTTGCACTCACACAGCTACACGGGCAATCCTTTGGCGATTGCGTGTGCGAATGCGGTTATGGATTTGTTTGAGCGCGAAAATGTAGTGGAGCGCAACCGCACTTTGAGTGAGTATATTTGGGAGCGATTTTGTGAGTTAAAGGCGTTTGATTGCGTGGCGAATTTGCGCCATCAAGGTATGATTTTCGCCTTTGATGTGGTGGGCGAGTTTCATTTTAAAGGGCGTTTTAGCCTTGAGGTGAGTAAATTAGCGTTGAAAGAGGGGCTAATCTTGCGCCCATTGGGGCAGAGTATTTACTTTATGCCACCTTATGTTATTAACAAAAATGAGGTGGATTTTATGGTGGAGGGAATCAAAAATATTTTAAAGTCGCTTTGAATCCCACTGCGCCGCCATTGCAAGATTCGGGCATTTGTCAGAATCGAAGCAATCTATACTTTTTTCGTCATTGCGAAGTAAATCGTAGATTCGCGCAAAGCAATCCACGCTCGATTCGTCATTGCGAGGCGTAGCAAACGCCAAAGCAATCCAAGCAAATTGCCACCCACATCGTCATTGCGAGAAAATCCGTAGGATTTTCGTGGCAATCCAAAATAAAATAAACAGATTGCTTCGGGCAAAGCCCTCGCAATGACAGCGTGTGGATTCGTAATAGTGGGGATAAAAAATATTTTAGATTCGCTAAAGTAACTCACTATAAATAATTATAAATATTTTAGAAATTATTTTAAAATTTTTGGCTATAATTAACGAATTATAAATATGGAGTAAAATTATGAAAAGATTTGGCTTTACAATGATAGAAGTTGTTTTTATCATAGTGATATTGGGAATTTTAGCTACTGTGGCAGTGCCTAGAATGATTATGAGTAGAGAAGATGCCTGTTATGCGAAGTTACGCACAGACTTATCCGAAGCACAAAGTGAAATCACAAGGGAATACACAAAGTATTTTATGAAAGGTAAAGGACTGAGCGTTAAGGATGCTGAGTTTGAAAAGATACTACAAAGCACGATTGGACAAAGCACTGGGACTGGCTGTCAATTTGTCGTAAATAGCGCAACTAATATAATAATGCAAGTAGGCACAAGCAACAGGCAAAAAACGCTTACAATGGTAGTGGAGCAAAAGAATCGCGATGGCAACGATGATAATTCAGTGCCTCCAAAAATCACCTGCGATGTGAAAAATGAAATGTGTCAAAAGCTAACAGGTAAAAAGCAAAATTAGGCATAAATGTTGCATTGTGGAATGGTAAATTTAGAGATTTTTATATATTTGGCTTGTAAAGATTCACAACAAATCTAAATATTTTTAAAAATCTCACTGCCGATTCGCACCATATTTGCGCCGTTTGCAATCGCCACCCTATAATCACTACTCATTCCCATAGACAAAATCTCTGCGCCGCATTCACGCAATGAATCAAAAATATCCTTGGTCTTTTTAAAGCAAATATCTTGCACTTTTATATCGTCTGAATTTGTGGCAATCGTCATAATGCCTTTTAGGCGAATATTTTTGCAAGAATCTTGTATTTTTAGATACGAATCCACTGCCGATTCAAGCCCAAAACCGCTTTTGCTAGATTCATCTGCGCTACGCACTTCCAAAAGGCAATTCAAAATCTGATTATTTGCCTCTAGCCGTTTTTGCAAAGATTCGGCGAGTTTTAGCGAATCTAGTGCTTGAAAAAGCGTGGGTTTTAAAGCCAAAAGCGTATTTATTTTATTTTCCTGCAAAGTGCCGATAAAATGCCACTCAATGGGGAGATTTTCCGCACCTTGCATTTTTGCCTTTAAATCTTGGACTTTGTTTTCGCCAAATGCCCTTTGTCCTACATTATAAAGTGCGGTAATCGCCTCTAGTGGCGCATATTTTGATACCGCAACTAGCTTGATAATGTGGTGGGCGGAATATTTTAGTCGCTCAGCCTCGATATTTTCAATCAAAACTCTAAGATTTTCTTGTAAAATTTCTTTCATTTTTTTGCCTCCTTAAGATTCACACCATAGATTCAAACCAAACGCCACAGCTTAAGGCATTGTTTTGGTGGCGATTCGCGCTATGTCGTTGTAGATTCCAAGTGCCATTAGGCTTAAAAGCAACGCCCAGCCAAAGATGATGAGGCGATATAGCACTTTTTCGCTTAAAGGTTTGCGCGTTATCCACTCATATAGCGTGAAAATGATATGTCCGCCATCTAACGCTGGGATAGGAAAAAGATTTAATAGCCCCAAATTGATTGAAATAAGCGCGGTTATGCTAAAAAGCGCGACAAGTCCGCTTTGCGTGGCGTTTGAGATGATTTGCACAATGGCAATGGGACCGCCTAGCTCACTTGGGGGCACAATGCCTGTGATTAGCTTTTGGACGCTTAAGAGTATCATTTTACCCGCATACGCGCTCTCATTCCACGCAAATGGGATAATCTCACTCCACCCATACTTCACCAATCCAATCTCGCCTTTTGCCTTCACGCCGATAAAACTCTGCTTTATACTCTCTCCAAAAATATTTTTAGAATCCCTCACTTGTGGCGTTAGCGTAATTTCGTGCAACTCATTATCACGCAAAAAACTTATATTTATCGCCTCAGTTTTATCGCCGACATAATCCGCAATATCGCGCCAAATTTTGATATTTTTGCTATCTATTCGCACTATTTTATCGCCCTCTTTTAGCCCTGCTAATTGCGCGGGAGAATTTTCCATACTCTCCCCCACCACAGGCAAAAGCGTGGTGATTCCAGCAAGTCCAATGTAAATGTAGAGCAAAAATGCCAAAAGCAGATTCGCCCCGCTACCAGCAAATAATATGCAAATCTTTTGCCACGGAGCCTTTGTAGTGTAGCTATCGGCGTCCTCATTACGCTCCAGCGGATTTAAATCGTCCTGCCCTTTCATCTGCACATAGCCACCCAGTGGAATCGCAGAAATAGCGTATTCCGTGCCATTTACGCGCTTTACGAAAATCTTTTTGCCAAAGCCGATACTAAAAACTAGCACCTTTACACCAAAAAGTCGCGCCACCAAAAAATGCCCTAGCTCGTGGAAAAAGATTAAAAATGAAAGCACCAAAATTGAAACTATTAGCCACATTTATTTGCCTTTTTAAATTATTTTATGCGCGGATTCGGTGATTTCTCGCGCGATTCACACGCTTTTATAATACGCTCTCGTGTAATCATAGCCAGAATACAGCGTTATAAACACCGCAATCCACAGCAACGCCTC
>JBNMHH010000027.1:0-12630 GCA_050872665.1 Helicobacteraceae bacterium | reverse complement strand
TTGTGCTTTATGTCGATACAGGCGAGTTTGACTTCGCATTGAAAGATTTTGTGATTTGATAAATCGGTGCGATAAATCTCTTGATTCAGCGTTAGCGAACTTCCACCTAACTTTACAATTTTTGTTTTCACCACCAGCAAATCCCCCAATTTCGCCGAATCTAAAAATTCCGCATTTAGCTTTCGCACCACAAGCCCTATGCTTTGCGTATTTGGCATTGCATTTGCGCTAAAAAAGATTTCGCTACGCGCCCTCTCGCAATACTTTATGTAGTTTGTATGATAGACAATGCCCCCGCAATCCGTGTCCTCATAATAGATTCGCACCAAAAAATCACTCATCGAATCGCCCCTAAATGCAAAAATTTTGTCGCATTTTAGCGCAAAATTTTTGAAAATTATTTTTAAGCATATTTTTTATAAAATCCCAAATTTATTTTATCTAAAATCAAACTCTAAGGCTTAAAATATGGACGATTTGCTAAATAATACCGACATTGTTGATGTCAAAATCGAGGATTCGATAACGGACAGCTATTTGGATTACTCGATGAGTGTCATTGCTGGACGCGCGTTGCCTGATGCAAAAGATGGCTTAAAGCCCGTGCATAGGCGAATCTTATATGCAATGCACGAGCTAGGCGTAACTTCTAACGCGGCATATAAAAAGAGTGCTAGAATCGTGGGCGATGTCATCGGTAAATACCACCCGCACGGCGATATGGCGGTTTATGACGCGCTTGTTAGAATGGCGCAGGATTTTTCTATGCGTTTAGAGCTAGTCGATGGGCAGGGCAATTTTGGCTCCATTGACGGCGATAGCGCGGCTGCTATGCGTTATACTGAGGCGCGTATGACAAAAGTCGCTGAGGAATTATTGCGTGATATTGACAAAGACACGGTGGATTTTGTCCCAAACTACGATGATACGCTACAAGAGCCAGATATAATGCCAACGCGTGTGCCAAATCTGCTTATAAATGGCTCAAGCGGAATCGCCGTAGGTATGGCGACAAATATTCCCACACACCGAATCGATGAAGTGATTGACGCGCTAATTTATTTGGTGGATAATAATGACGCGGATTTGGATTCGATAATGGAATTCATCGTGGGACCAGATTTTCCCACAGGTGGCATTATTTTTGGCAAACAAGGCATAAGGGAATCTTACCGCACAGGCAGAGGCAAAATAAAGATTCGCGCCAAAACGCACATTGAGAAAACCAAACAGCGCGATGTTATTATCATCGATGAATTGCCCTACCAAGTCAATAAGGCGCGTTTGGTGGAGCAAATCAACGAACTTGCCAAAGAAAAAGTCGTTGATGGCATTTATGAAGTGCGTGATGAAAGCGATAGAGACGGGATTCGCGTGGTGATTGAGCTAAAAAAAGACGCGATGAGCGAGATTGTGCTAAATCATCTCTTTAAAACTACGCCAATGGAGACCACTTTTGGCATTATAATGCTTGCGATAAACAACAAAGAGCCTAAGATTTTCACGCTTTTGGAGTTGCTACATTTATTTTTAAATCATCGCCGAACCATTGTGATTCGCCGAAGCCTTTTTGAGTTGGATAAAGCAAGGGCGAGAGCGCATATTTTAGAGGGGCTAAAAATCGCGCTTGATTCGATAGATAAAGTTATCAAGCTAATTCGTAGCTCCGCAGACGCGCAGGTGGCAAAAGATGGGCTAATGAATGACTTTAGCTTAAGCGAGGCACAAGCAAAAGCGATTTTAGATATGCGATTGCAACGCCTAACTGGGCTAGAGCGCGATAAAATCGAGGCTGAATATAAGCAATTACTCGCTGAAATTGAGCGTTTGAGTGCCATTCTAAAAAGCCAAGATAAGCTAAATGGCATTATAAAAGATGAGCTAAAAGAGATTAAGGACAAATTTTCTACGCCCCGCCTAACGCAAATAGAGGACGATTATGAGGCGATTGACATTGAGGATTTGATTCCCAATGAACCTGTGGTGGTTACGATGAGCCACAGAGGCTATGTCAAACGCGTTGCACTTAAAACTTATGAAAAGCAAAATCGCGGTGGTAAGGGTAAAATCAGTGGCAATACGCACGATGATGATTTTATCGAATCATTCTTTGTCGCAAACGCGCACGATACGATTATGTTTATCACAAATCGCGGTGTGCTTTATTGGCTAAAGGTTTATAAGATTCCCGAAGCCTCACGCACGGCGATTGGCAAGGCGGTTGTGAATCTTATCAGCAAAGAGCAAGATGAAAAGATTATGGCGACTATCACAACCACCGATTTTGGCGCGGATAAATCGCTAGTATTTTTCACTAAAAAAGGCGTCATAAAGCGCACGAATCTTAGCGAATACGGCAATGTCCGCAATGTCGGCATTCGCGCGATAAATTTAGATGAAGATGATGAGCTAATCACAGCGCGAATCACCACGCCAAGCACACAAAACATACTAATTGCCACTTACAAAGGCTATGCGATTAAATTCCCGCTTGAAATCGTGCGGGAGCAAGGACGCGTCAGTCGTGGCGTGAAAGGCATTACATTTAAAAGCAAAGATGATTTTGTGGTGGGCGCGATTATGCTTGAGAGCGAAGATGATAAAATCTTTAGCGTGAGTGAGCAAGGCATTGGTAAGCAGACTTTGGCGAGTGAATATCGTATCACAAATCGCGGTGGCAAGGGCGTAATCGCTATGAAGCTAAATGAGCGCACGGGCAATCTTGTAAATGTGCTAAGTTTTGAAAATAATAATTTGGACTTAATGCTTTTGACGAGTTCTGGCAAAATGATTCGCGTTGAGACGGACAAAATCCGCGATACAAGTCGCAATACAAGTGGCGTAAAACTCATAACGCTAGAGAAAAAAGATAAAGTCGTGCATATTTCGCAATGCCAAAAAGAGGAAAAAGATTTAGACGAATCGGCTGAAGATTCGAGCGATTTGGGCGAATCAAGCGAAAATAATGAATAGATTTTTAGGGATTTTGGTGATTTTAGTGTGTGGATTCGTAGAATCGTTTGGGGAATCCACACGCGATTCCATTGCTGATTCCACAAATCAAAACGAATTCATCATCTCCTATCGCGCCATTATGAAAAATAATGTCCTAATAGGCGAGGAATTCAAAGTCGCAAAGGCACTAACGACTAGCCAAAATCCCACCATTATCGCACAATGCGATATTGTCGAATCTAACCCAAGCGATTCGCACATAAAAACGCTGAGACTTAATCAAAGCGCGATTCTATCGTGCTTTGAGCGCACACTAAATAACAAAATCCGTGATGACATAAAGTCTATCAATAACGAAGTTCGCACGAAAACGACTTATAAAATCCCTGCGCAACGCATTTTGCTAGATAGGCAACGCTTAAAAATCCACATTATAGGACAGAAATGAATATAGTTATAGTTGATGATGATATAAATATGCGAAAAAGCCTTGAGATGACGCTTGGCAAGTATGATGAGTTTAAGATTACTAGCTTTAGGAATGCCAAAGACGCTTTACGGCGCATTGATAGCATTGAGTGCGATTTGATTATCACGGATATTAAAATGCCAGACATTGATGGAATCGAGTTTTTGCGCCGTTTGGGCGGAAAATATGATGCGATTATCATTACGGCTTATGCGGAGATGAATCTCACTATCGAGGCACTGCGCCTTGATATTGTGAAAGATTTTTTTATCAAAACGGATTTAAATATTGACTTGCTTGTAAAGGCAATCAAACGCACCCGCACGGCAAAAGCTATCACTTCCAAAGTCCCGCAAAAACCACAAGGCGAAATCAAAATGGAGGGGAAAAATTTAGAAAAAGTCAAAAACCTCGCCCTAAAGTCCGCCAAAAGCGATGCGAGTGTTTTATTGTTAGGCGAATCAGGCGTAGGCAAAGAAGTCTTTGCGAAATTTATCCACGCAAATTCCGCTAGGGCTAACGCGCCATTTGTGGCAATCAATATGGCTGCACTGCCCGAAAATCTACTTGAATCCGAACTCTTTGGCTATGAAAAGGGCGCATTTACAGACGCCACCGCACCCAAACAAGGGCTATTTGAGAGCGCAAACAATGGGACTATATTTTTAGATGAAATCGGCGAAATGCCACTCGCACTCCAAGCAAAGCTACTTCGCGCCTTGCAAGAAAAGGAGATTATGCGACTTGGCGGGACAAAAAGCATTAAAATCAATGTGCGATTTATCTCTGCCACAAATGCGAATCTTAGCGATAAAATCGCAAATCACGCTTTTAGAGAGGATTTGTTTTATCGGCTAAATACGATTCCTATTACGATTCCGCCCTTGCGTGAGCGCAAAGATGAGATTTTAAGCATTGCGGAGGCGCACAAACAAAAGATTGCCTCGCATTATGGGCTTGGCAAAAAAGAGCTAAGCAAAGAGGCGCAAGAGGCATTGCTAGAATATCCGTGGCACGGGAATATACGAGAGCTTTTAAGTATCGTTGAAGGCGCGGTTGTGCTAAGTGAGGGGGAGAAAATTACCAAAGATGATTTGTTTTTAGGGCATCGCAATGTGAAAAATGACGCAAAAGGGCTTGATGAAATGGAGAGAGAGTTTATCAAAGAGGCGTTAGCGCAAAATGGTGGCGACGAGGAGAAAACGGCGGATATGTTAGGAATGGATAAAAAAGTGTTAAAAAGCAAAATTGCACGATTCGGGTTATAGTGATGAATTCGTCTTTGGGCGCACCTTTCGCACTTGTAAGAATTTTTAGGATTTCGCAGACTCCAAGTCTAGTCTCACGCCCAAAATTTGCCGAAAACTACGAAAGCCAAATCAAAAATCCTTCCGTTGTTGATTCCACGCAAAGCGTGGAATCAAGTGCGCAAAAATCCGTCATTCTGAGCGTAGCGAAGAATCCAAACCTTAAAAATTCCCCCTCTCTTGCGGATGGGGCTAGGAGGTGGGTAAAAAATCCGTCATTGCGAGATTCGGCATTCGCCGAATCGTGGCAATCCAAACAAAATAATTTGCACGAAGTGCAAACTGAATCTCGCCCGATTCGTGGTGCAAAAAATCGGAATCAAGGACGCAGTAGTGCGTCCGCCGATTTTTTGCTAGAATCGGAAAAGCGAGGCACTCCCCCTAAACGCGAAAAGCGGCAGCTTTTGGGGACACAATTTAAACATTTGGGGGGAGCGGAGGCTGGTGGTGTAGCCCTTTTGCGAAAAAAAATAGGCGAATCAAAGAGTGAGAAAATCGTAGGCGATTCACGAATCGCTAAAATGGATTCTTCGCCTATGGCTCAGAATGACGAATTTATGGATTACCACGAATAATGCACGATTTTATCATTTTTGGCATTGTGGCGATTTTGATTTTTATCGCGCCATTAGTTAGCAAAATCACGCGCCTATCGCTTGTAGTGATTGAAATATTACTCGGCGCACTCGTGCTAAACTCCGCAGTTATTGGCGAATCCTACGCCTTAAAAGAAGTCGCACATATCGGCTTTTTATTTTTAATGTTTTTAGCGGGAATCGAAGTAGAAATAAAGCACTTTTTAAGCCTAAGCAAGGGCTTTTTAAAGCGCACAGCAATTTATTTTGTGGCACTTTATGCAAGTGCGATTTTGATAATGTTAGCCTTTGATTTGCCCCTAATCTACGCCATCGCATTCCCCGTAATGTCGCTTGGAATGATAATGATTCTAATCCAAGATTACAGCAAAAAGCAAATTTGGGTGGATTTAGCCCTCAAAATCGGCGTGATAGGCGAAATCATCAGCATTTCAATGCTCGTGCTACTAAATGGCTATTATTCCTTTGGCATGGGCTATGAGCTATATTTGGCAATGGGAATCTTAGTGCTTTTTAGCGTATTTATGATGATTGTCTTTAAGATTAGCGATATTGTTTTTTGGTGGTTTCCGCACTTACGCGACTTGCTAATCCCCGAAGTCTGCGATATGAAAGAGGACATTCGCTATTCGATGATGCTATTTTTCCTAATGATTATGATTGTCTCGCTACTTGATATTGAAGCGGCACTTGGGGCGTTTATCTCTGGCGTGATTATCTCAAATTTTTTCAAAGCGCACAAAGGACTGCATTCCAAGCTAAATGACATAGGCTTTGGATTCCTAATACCGCTATTTTTCTTCTATATCGGCTCGACTTTGGACTTTAGCGCGATTTTTAGCGATAGAAAAATCATTTTGCAGTCGCTAAATATCTGCGCTGCGATGATTGCCGTGCGGTGCGTGGCGTCTTTTGTGGCGTTTGGCTATGAGCTAAAAAGTGGGCGAAATCTTGCGCTTTTCGTGCTAGGAAGTGCGATGCCACTGACATTTTTGGTAGCGACTGCGACTTTGGGGCTAAATATCGGGGCGATTGCACAAGAGGATTATTATTCATTTGTGTTAGCGGCAATGCTTGAAGCGGTGGTGTTTATGACGATTATCAAGCTACTAAATGGTGGGAAAATTTCTAGTGTGGATTCGCACCTTGAATCCGCTAAATCTATGCTTGAATCCACCGAATCCACGCTTGAATCCACTGAATCCGCCCACGAATCTAATATTGAATCTATTGAATCTGCCCACGAATCTTTTGATTCGCGCAAATCCCTTGAATCCCACAAATCTCACAAGGCGCACAAATGATAGCATTTTTAAAAACAAACGCCATTTTAGTCGTAAGCGTCAGCGCGTTTTGCCTAGCGGTTTTAAAGCTCATTTTCGCGTTGTTAAGTGGCTCTGTGGTGGTTATGGCAAGTGCGATTGATTCGCTACTTGATATGTTTGTCTCGCTTTTTAATCACTTCACCTACAAAAAAGCGCAATCGCCCTCTACGGCATATTTCAACTACGGCTTTGGCAAGTTAGAGGGCATAGCAGCGGTGTTTGAATCCGCACTCATTTTTGGCTCAGGTGGCTACATAATCTATCAATCAATCCAAAAATTCCTCGCGCACAAGGGCGTAGATAGCGTTGAGAGCGGGATTATCATAATGGCGATTTCGATTTGCGCGACTTTGGCAATCGTTAGTTTCCTGCGATTCGTGGCAAAAAGCAATCACAGCATTATCATTAAAAGCGAGATTTTGCATTATAAAAGCGATTTGTTTAGCAATTTAGCCGTAATTGTGTCGCTAATTTTGATTTATGCAACGGGGATTCACGCGCTTGATTCGCTAATCGGCGGGATTTTGGGGATTTATATTTGCGCCCAAAGCTACAAAATCGCCAAAGAGGGCTTTTTGGTGCTACTTGATAGGGCGATTGATGATGAATTGCACGATAAGATTGTGGCGATTTTGGGCGCAGATAAGCGCATTTCTAGCTTTCACCACCTAAAAAGTCGCCAAAGCGGGAAAAATATTTTTTTAGAATATCATTTGGTATTTGATAAAGAGATTTCGCTTTTTAACGCCCACGAGATTTCAGACGCACTAGAGGCGCGAATCAAGGGCATTTCAAGCGATTTTGAGTGGATAATTTTGGCGCATTTAGACCCTTATGATGATAGTAAAATAGAGGAAAATGCGCTAGAATTATCATCGTAATTTCAACAAAAAGGAGCAAAAAATGAAAATCTTACTAGAGACAAAAATCCGCAAAATGGGGCAGATTCCGCCAAGTTTAGAGCGAATCATTCTTATTCGCCACGCTGATAGCGAGGATAGAGTGAAATTTGCGCAAATTTGTAGCAACGATTTAGAGCGTCCGCTAAGCAAAAAAGGCAAAGCGCAGAGCAAAAAAATCGCAAAATTTCTAAAGGCTAGAAAAACGCCCATTTCGCTTATCATAAGCTCACCTGCAAAACGCACAAAGCAAACGATAAAGCCGTTTTTAAAGGACTTTAAAGGCGTATATAAAGAGAGCAAATCCATTGCGCCAGATTGCACGATTAAGGGCTATGTGAGCGCGATAGAGAGTGCCAAAAAATTCGCTAAAAATTGCAAAGTTTTGGCTTTGGTGGGGCGTCAGTTAGACTTGGGAGATTTTGTGGAATATGCCACAGGCGTAAAGCAAAATTTGGATTTCAAAAAAGGTGTGATTGTGGAGATTGCAAGAAAAGCAGGAGCGAGGCAGATTAAGGGCGGATTTATTATTACGCTACTAATTACGCCAGACTACTTGTAAAAGCGTGTTTGAATCTAAAAATGATTCGTCATTGCGAGGCAAATCGCAGATTTGCCAAAGTAATCTAAAAAATAAAAAAAATAGATTGCCACGATTTTTTGCTACGCAAAATCTCGCAATGACATCGTGAGCGAATCTTTGCAAAAGTTTTTGCTTTGTTTTGCTTTTGCAAAACGAAGAATTCACATAACCCACTAGACTCTAAATTAGATTCGCACTCGAATCTTAAATAGATTCAAACGCAAATCTAATTTGCAAGACAATTTTTTAGCAATTTTCTACCTACCCATCATTTGTCTCATTTGCTGTTGTCGTTTTAATAATTGCTGATTATATTGCTGATTCATCGGCTGTCTTGTTTGTGGTTGCTGACGATTTAGTTGCTGTGGATTCATTGGTCGTCTCATTGGTTGTTGTCTCATATTTTGCCTTGGATTGCTAGTTGTTTTTCTTGCTGAACCAAAAGTATATGTATAGCGAAAAACCGCGCTAATGCCGTGCTTGTATGCTGGTTTTTTCGTATTTGATTGAATCTGTATGCTACCAATATTGTTTGTCCTTGCTTTATTCATAAAGACATTGTTAAGTAGCGGTATTCTTACGCCTAGTTCTAATCCGTGATTTGTAGCGATATTTGTGCGAAGTCCTGCATTTATGGCAACATCAAGAAAATTTCTTTGCATTTTCCAATCGATTCCTTGTGTTATGTTGGCGTGTTGTCTTATGTTTATAAAATTTTCAATTTCATCTATTGCACTGCCACTCCAATTATTTCCTCCCACACTTGCACCTACAAACATTCCAAAGTCATTTGCGCCATTAGAGACGAAATTTATAAGCATATCAATATTTGCGCCATAGTTTATGAGTAGGGCAGAGTATTGCTTATTTGTATAAATATCTTGCAATATTTGTGTATTTGTCATAAGGTTTGTCTTAAGTAGTGCATAAGTGGCATTGACATTGACATAGTAGCGCAATCCAAAGTAATTACCAAAAAATTGCTTATATCCCGCCGTAAGTCCTGCATCTACGCCACCGCCATTTAATTCGCCGACCCACTTTTGACCGATAGCACCACCAACAAAATTTGCGTTAATGTTTGATTCTGTATTTACAAAACCATATCCTACTTCTAATCCTATGAATCCACCGCTTTGTTCGGCATTTGCAATATCAAAGCTAAAAATTGCCATTAGCGTGGCAATTCGCCAAAATTTCCTCATAATCCAATCCTTTGCAATAATTTGCACATAAAATCATAAATGCAATGCTACCCCCCCCTGTGTTAATTTTTGCTTAAAAATATAAAATTTTTGCAAAAAAATGTGAAAATTGTGGATTCATAATTGTTAGATTCCTAATCGGCAAACTTTTTGCTAAAATTGCGCTTTTATTTTTTTGTTTAGATTTGCAATCGATTCGCGGACAAGTTTGCACCGATTTGCCAAAGACTCGCCCAAAATCACGCGAATCTCAAACGCCAAAGGTTAAGAGGTTAAGATTTTGCTTGAAATGTTATCATTACAATTTATCCAAAACGCCCTCATAGTCGCGCTTTTAATCTCTATTTGCAGCGGAATTATCGGTGCGCTCATCGTTTCTAATAAAATCGTATTTTTAAGCGGTGGCGTGGCGCATAGCGCGTTTGGTGGCGTGGGCGTGGCGTTATACTTTGGCTTTCACACAATGCTTGGCGCGGGGCTTATGGCGGTTTTTATGTCGCTAATTTTGCTGTATTTTGTGCTGTTTAAAAAGCAAAATATCGATTCATTTATCGCGGCAAGCTGGGCGTTTGGTGTCGCGCTGGGCGTGATTTTAATCGACATTACGCCGGGATATGGCGCGGATATTACAAGCTATCTTTTTGGCTCGATTTTAGCCGTTTCGGTTGATGATATTTGGATAATTGTGGCTTATGATATTTTGCTGGTAGGCTTTGTGAGCCTGTATTACAGGGAAATTTTAAGCATTTCTTATGATGAGGTTTTTTGCAAGTTAAAGCACATACGCGTGAATCTCTTTATTTTGCTAATGTTTATTTTCATCTCACTTGGCATCGTGGCAAGTATGAGCGTGGCGGGGCTGATTTTAGTCCTAGCGATTTTAAGCATACCCGCATATATCGCTGGAATGTTCGTGGATTCGCTAAAAGGAATGATGATTGTAGGCGGGATTCTCTCGCTCGTATTCATCTTATGCGGATTTTTCATCTCATATAGCTATGATTTGAGTATCGGCGCGTGTGTGGTAATGTGCGCCATTTGCGGAATGCTTTTTGCGTCAATATTAAAATACATTTTAAGGAAAAGATAATGGATAATGAAAAAGTTTATAAAAAGGCTATTTTGGCTATCAAAATCGCGGTGGCAAGTGTCTTTATCAGCGGGATTTTGGGGATTTTGGCATTATGGACTTTGCTAAATCAAGTAACGGTGAGCGTAGGAATCGACAAAAAACTAATAGAAATGGAATCGCGCTTGGATAAAATCGATGGGACAAAAAACGGGGCAAAATAGGGTAGAGTGATTTAGGATTCAAAGCGCAGTGCGTGGGTTAGGATTAGAAAGTCGTTGTTTGTGAATGCCATTAGCGTGATGCCAAATTTTTGTGCGAATCGCACCACACTAAAGCTAGGAATCCCAGCGCACACGATAAAAGTGCATTTTTGCAAAAGTAAAATCTTTAGGCATTCTATGTCGGTGCGGAAATTTAGGAAAATGACGCAATCTAAAAGGTTTGGATTGTTTGGATTGCTTCGGTCGCTGTCGCTCCCTCGCAATGACGATTCGGTGGCGCAATCAAATGCTTTGCCGATAGCTTTGTAAATGGCATTTTTGGGATTTGTGTCAAAAGATTCGGCGTTAGTTTCGTAAGATTTGCCAAATAAAATCCGCACTTTGTATGGAAAATCTGTTTGATTTGTGGATTGCTTCGCCTTGCTACGCAAGGACTTGCAATGACGAGTGGGAGCAAAAAACTCGCTAGATTCGCCCAATTCGCCGTTTTGAAAAAAATCACGATTCGCCTCTAAAATTTCGCGCGTTATTTTCGCCCGTGAGCCATTAAAGGGCATTATCACCGAATCGCGCATTATTTTTTTGTCATTTAGGCTAATTTGTTCGCAGGATTGAATAATGTCTTTTTGGCTTAGGCGCGTTAAAATCTCATCTTTGCTTAAGGGCGAATCCACAAAAATGTGATTATTTTCGCGCCTAAAGTCGCCACTAAAATCAAATCCCAAAAATGTTGCCAAATATCCATGCGCAAGGCAATCTATGTCATTTTCTAACGCAAAAAATGTGATTGTGATTTGCGATTCGGTGCTAGATTCGCCCATAGATTCGCCCGAATCGCCCGAATCACCACGCGAATCGCCCCTAGATTCGCTTGATTCGCCATTAGATTTACTCGATTCGCCACCAGATTCGCATTTCACCACGATTTTCCACTCTTTATCGTCTAAAAATCGCGCCTCCGCTTCGTCCTCACACATTGCCGATTTCACAAAAACGCGCTTAATTATCACTAAAAACCCCATTTTTAAAAATTTCTAAAAAACTTTTGCAATTTTAAGCAAAAATTCCTAATTTAAAATTTATAATATGCCTTTATTTTTCAAAATGGAGTGTGCGGAATGAAATATATCAAGTTTTTTAACGAGATACGAAACAAAGATGTGCCGATTGTCGGGGGGAAAAACGCGAGTATTGGGGAGATGTTCCAAGAGCTAAGCGAGGTGGGAATCAAAGTGCCAAACGGCTTTGCAATCACTAGCGATGCGTATTGGTATTTGCTTGATTCAGGCGGGATTCGCCAAAAGATTCGGGATTTGCTAGAAAATGTAGATGTCTCTGAAATCGATGTGCTAAAGGCGCGTAGTAAGAAGATTCGTGAGCTGATTTTCACTACGCCCTTTCCAAAGGACTTGAAAGATGAGATTTTAGAGGCGTATAAGATTTTGGGCGAAGAGTATAATATGACAAATGCCGATGTGGCGGTGCGAAGCAGTGCTACGGCGGAGGATTTGCCCGATGCGAGTTTTGCTGGACAACAAGATACTTTCCTAAATGTGCGTGGCACACAAAATCTAATGCACTATGTGAAATCCTGCTTGGCGTCTTTATTTAACGAACGCGCGGTGAGCTACCGCGCATCGCGAGGATTCGACCACTTTAAAATCGCCCTAAGCGTGGGTGTGCAAAAAATGGTGCGAAGCGACATAGGCGCAAGTGGCGTTATGTTTAGCATTGACACAGAGACGGGATTCCAAGATGCGGTGTTTATCACTTCATCGTGGGGGCTTGGCGAAAATGTCGTGGGCGGGACGGTGAATCCCGATGAATTTTATGTCTTTAAGCCGACTTTAAAGCAAGGCAAACGCCCCATTATCAAAAAAGAGCTAGGCAAAAAAGACATTAAAATGGTTTATGCCCCAAGCGGAGCTGAACGCCCTACGAGAAATATCCCCACTACCATTGAGGAATTAGAGAGTTTTTCTATCACTGATGAGGACA
>JBNMHH010000026.1:0-12659 GCA_050872665.1 Helicobacteraceae bacterium | reverse complement strand
GGAATGATAGTGCGCGGAAGCATTGCCCCAATCAAAGTCATCGCACTAATCGGGGAGCGCGGACGCGAAGTGCCAGAGTTTATTTATAATATTTTGGGTGGCGATTTGAGTAACACAATCATTGTCGTGGCAACGAGCGATGATTCGGCGTTTATGCGGAAATACAGCGCATTTAGCGCAATGACGATTGCGGAATATTTCAAAAACAAAGGCAATGATGTGCTTTTTATTATGGATTCAATCACACGATTCGCCCAAGCACAGCGCGAAATCGGGCTATTTTTAGGCGAATCTCCAGCAAGTAAAGGCTATCCGCCATCTGTTTTTTCACTTTTACCGCAACTAATGGAGCGCGCAGGAAAGGAAAAAAACAAAGGCTCAATCACGGCGTTTTTTACGATTCTTGTCGAGGGCGATGATTTGGGCGACCCCATTGCCGACCAAAGTCGCAGTATTTTGGACGGGCATATCGTGCTAAGCCGTGATTTAAGCGAAAATGGAATCTACCCGCCTATCGACATTTTAAGCTCTACTTCGCGCGTGATGACAAAGGATTTGGTGGGCGAAAAGCACTTGGAAAACGCCAAAAAATTCCGCAAAAATTACTCACTGCTAAAGAAAAATGAGATTTTTATTCGTATGGGTTCATATCAAAAAGGTAGCGACAGAGAGTTAGACTACGCTAAGGACAAGCAAGTGCAAATGGATAAATTTTTAGCGCAGGATTCGAGCCAAAAGGTGGATTTTGATAGCAGTTACAAGCAATTAAGCGATATTTTTAAGTGATAAAATTTCGTGCGAGATTTTTCCTTCCGTCATTGCAAGTTTTATGCTCCCTCTGTCATTGCGAGTGAGTGTGTAACGAACGAAGCAATCCAAAAAACAGATTGCTTCGGGCAAAAGCCCTCGCAATGACGAGGCGCTGGTTAATTTGTCGTTGCGAGATTCGCTTGCGAACCCTGCAAATCCGCAGGATTTTCGTGGCAATCCATTTTGATTAGTGGATTATTTCGGCGATTTCATTGAATCGCTCAGCAATGACATTTCCTTTTCAAGCGTAATATTTCAAAAAATATTATATAATTTCGCATATATTTAACAAAAGGACGGATTTACAAGCCAAAATGCCAAAAATATTTAAAATCCTAATCCTACTTGCACTCGCACTAGCGGTTATGGGCGCATTTCTCATCGCACTAACCATTGGCGAAATCGATATAGGCTTTGGCGATTCCATAAAATTCATATTTTCGCCAGATGATAGCTACGAATCGCGCCTAATAAATGATATTCGTTTGCCACGAATCATCGCTGCTCTCGTGGTGGGCGCGAGTTTGGCTTTGAGTGGAAGCCTGTATCAAGGCATTATCGGCAATCCGCTTGTGAGCCCTAGCATTTTGGGCGTCCTAAATGGCGCGAGTTTTGGCGCGGCTTTGGGTATGATTTTGGGCTATGATATGCTTGGCGTGGAGATTTTGAGCTTTGCGTTTGGATTCCTTGCGATGTGTGTCGCGCTATTTTTAAGCTTTATTTTCGATAGAAATAAGGGCATTTTAATGCTGATTTTAGGCGGAATCATCGCCTCATCATTCTTTGGCGCGGGGGTTTCATTCCTAAAAATTGTCGCTGACCCTTACAATACGCTCCCAAACATCACCTATTGGCTTTTAGGCTCACTAGCATTTGTGAGCGAATTCCCGCTAATCGTGCTTTGCGTGGTGGCACTTTGTAGCATAGTGCTTTGCACCCTTTTGGCAAACTACATTGACATTTTGAACCTCGATAGCGATTCGGCAAGGACGCTTGGGGTAAGCGTGGTGGCTATGCGCCTATTTTTTATCGTCATCGCCACGCTGTTAGCTAGTTGCAGTGTGGCTGTGGGTGGAATCATCGGGTGGATAGGGCTAGTAATCCCGCACATTTCGCGCCTAATCATCGGGGCGAATCACCGCTTTAGTTTGCTCTTTGCGTTTCTTTTTGGCGCGTTATTTTTGTTAATATGCGATTCATTAGCGCGTAGCGTGGCAAATACCGAGATACCGCTTGGAATCATCACCGCCGTGCTTGGAATCCCTATCTTTGTGGTGATTTTGTTTTTCAATAAAAGCGCGAAAAATGTGTGAGTGAGGGTGTGAATCGTGCTTGAAATCAAAGATTTGTCCTTACAGCTAGGCAAAAAACGCATTTTGTCAAATATCAATTTTTCGCTAAAAAAGGGCAAGATTCTTTGCATTTTAGGCAAAAATGGCAGTGGCAAAAGTAGCCTTTTGAAGTGCATTTTAGGCATTTGGGAATATAGCGGTGTAGTGTGCGTGGGGGGCGAAAATATCGCAAAACTTAGCCACAAGGCTCGTGCGAGAAAATTTGCTTATGTGCCACAAAGTTGCAATATTGCCTTTCCATTTAGCCTCTTTGAAGTCGTGCTTATGGGGCGATTCGCCAATGCGAGTTTAGGATATTATAATAAAAATGACGAAAAAATCGCACTAGATTCGTTAGAAATGCTAGGGCTTAGCGCGTTAAAGGACGCAAAATTTTACAATCTTTCAGGCGGACAAAAACAGCTAGGGCTAATGGCAAGGGCTTTGGCGCAGGAAGCGGAGATAATGATACTAGATGAGCCGATTTCCGCGCTTGATATGGGCGCGTGTGCGAAACTTTTGGGGCTAATAAAGTCGCTAAATAAAAGTGTGATTTTAACCTCGCACCGCCCCGAGCAGTGCTTTATCGCCCATAGTGTGTGCCTAATCAAAGAGGGTGAGATTTTGGCATTTGGCAAAGTCGATGAATGCCTAAACACGCGCAATATTGACGCGCTTTATGGCGTGGAGTCTGGCGTAATCGAGCTACCCGATAAAAGCAAATATTTCTATGTCAAGCAATAAAATCGGCTTTTTAACCGCGCTAGGGATTTATGTGCCTATCATTTTGGGCTTGGCGTTGCTTGACTTGAAAGTAAATTTAGTGGGCGAAATGGGCGAATCTCAAGCCTTTAGCATACGATTAGATAATATTGGTGGGGATTTTGGAGGCGAATCTTTGGTGCAGAAAAATGTGCGCAAAGTGGCTAAAAAACCGCGCCCCACGCCGTCATTGCGAGGCGATTCACACGAATCGCCAAAGCAATCCACTCCCGAATCTAGCGCAGATTCAAATAGCGAATCTAGCGAATCTACTGCCGATTCAAGCGATTCAAATAGCGATTCGCGCGGTGGTGTGGCTTCACGCGCACAGCAATCTAGTGGCGAAAATGACCCATATTTTTTGGCAATCACGCGCATTATCAACAAATATCACGCCAAAGAGCCGATAAAAAATCTCTATGGTGTCGTGGGCGTGGCGTTTAGCATGAATGTGAGTGGCGAGGTAGAGGATTTGCGCGTGATTAGCTCAAGTGGCAGTGAGAGGCTTGATAGCACTGCATTGCGGACGATTCGCCGTGCTGCGCGGAGCTTCCCACCACCCAAACGCACATACTACATAAAAACTAGGTTGGTGTATAAACGGGGCTAGGGCGTTTTATTAGATTTTAAGCAAAATATTTTCGCACCACATTTTGCGTGATAGATTCGCACAACCATTATTTATTAGCTTTATCAAAAAGCCCCTTGCGCCAATGGCGAAATTTTCGCTCCACAATTTTTAGTTGATTTATACTGCTTAATATATGCGAACTATAAATGTAATATTTTAATCCTCTCATTCTTTTGGGTAGATATGGCGAATTGGGATTTAGATTTTTTAATAGTTGCACTATTTTGCCTTTTATGTGATATGGGTCTTTGGTAAATTGAAAAATACTTCTACTTAAGCCCAAATAGTGCGATAAAAAAGTTTTCATAAGTAATGTGGAAATTTGTTTATTGGGATAATTGTTGGCAAATTCCACAAGCGATAATGATATTTTACACCAACTATATGAACCAAAATAGTTATATGCTTCTTTGTTGTTAAGAAATGTTTTATTAAGAGGTTTTATATACATTGGCAAAGTTTTTGCATTATCCCAAATGGTTGTGGTAGTGCTATTTTTTCTAACGCGCCTAATATAGAGATTTTGTGGTAATATTGCGATAGAATTTGCTTGAGCAAAAAGCAATTCCGCAAACAACACATCTTCTGATACTATGCCTTCTAAAAAGCAAAGATTTATTGTTTTAAAAAAGTTAAAATTTATTAGTTTGTCAATAGGGCAAGAATAAAATTGTATTTTGTTATCTTTGCTACGCTTAATCCAATCTAAATTGCTTATAGTTATATTTTGCGTATAGTGATATAAATCTAACCAAGTAACTTCATCATAAGGCTCAATATCATCAAATGTATCTCTAAAATCAAACCATACAATATCTGCATTATTTGCAGATTTGAGACATTGCTCTAGCAAATTTATTTCCCAATAGTCATCTGAATCCAAAAATATAATATAGTCAATTTTGGGTGGGGTTTGGGTGGATTTAGCGTTGTGGTAAAGTGCGATATTTTTGCTATTGCGAGTTTTACTCGAATTCCCCCCCCCCTATGCCATTGCGGGAATCGGTGTCAGCAGATTCGTGGCAATATAAAGGCTTTGTAAGTGTAACAAAACAATCATCTATTTTATTTTCGTGGATTGCTTCGTCAGCTTTGCTTCCTCGCAATGACGAAATAGGAGCGCGATTCGTGGAATCTAGCAATGATGGAAAGATAGTGTAATTCGTAGAATTTTGCAACGATGATTCAATTTCGCCATTAAAATAATCTATCCCTGCATTCCTTGCGCTACTCTGTCCGCCGTTTTCTTTGTCAATTAGAACAAATCGCGAATCTTTTGCGACATATTCTAATGCGATTTCTTTGCTATTATCCGTGCTTCCGTCATTTACTAGCACCGCACAAAAATTGCCGTAAGTTTGATTTATCACCGAATCTAAGCATTCACGCAAATATGGAGCGACATTGTAGATTGGAATCACAATGCCGATTTTTGGGGTGGATTTGTCCTGTGAGTTCATCAAATATCCTTTGGGGTAAGATTTTTTAAAGCGTGATTTTAGCGAAAAAATTTAAAAATTATTTTTGATTTGTGCTTTGTGCGGATTGAGTTTTTTGCTTTTGGGTTGCTTTGCGCGAATCTATGATTCGCCTTGCAATGACAGAGTGGGCAAAATTGTCATTGCGAGAATTTACGAAGTCAAATTCGTGGCAATCCATTTTTATTTTGTTTGGATTGCTTCGGGTTATCACCCTCGCAATGACTGGGCGAGGATTTGTCATTGCGAGTGAGTGTAACGAACGAAGCAATCTATTTTTACGATTTGTGGATTGCTTCGTTGCACTCGCAATGACGAGGTGGAGCATAGATTCGTGCCAAATAGCACGAATCTAGTCGCATTTAGGCTTTAGAGATTATTTGCTAAACGCCTTTTTGACATCAAATGGGAATGCTTGGTAGCCCATTGAATCGTGGATTTGAATCTCAACGCTTGGGTCTTTTTCAGGTGCGTTTGATTTTGGATTCCACTTAAATTCGTTGATGAATGGCTTAGGTGCGCCTGAGGGTTGCCCTGTGGCGATATTAAAGCTCATTCCAGCAGTCGCGCTATACACCATTACGGAATTTGTATCGGGGATAAACTCAGTGATACAAGTAACGGGCGAATACCACGGATTGCCACGATTTTTGCCATACTCCCACACTTGCTCGATAGTCATTTTCTTTTGGTCAATTTTGTAAATTACCGCACGAGAATATTTATCGGTAGGGAATGTAGGCTGCTCCATACCACGCGAATCGCCATTGTCAAATGCCGATAGGTAGAGAATGTCGCCTTTGGATTTGGAGTCGATTTTGAATGCTGTGTGTTGCGTCCAAGTCCAGTCAAATCCGCCGTTTTTGTTGCTGTAACCCGGGCATTTGCTTTGCTCATCGGTGCAGTTGATTTTATTGCCTTTTGAATCGACAGGTTGCAAAAGTGCGCTTTTAAATTTATCTTTCCACCCTTTGTGTGCGCCGACAATCCATTTGACTTGTTTGTCGCGTCCGATTTTAATCATCGCGCTTTGGTGGCGAGATGAGATGATGATTGAATCGTCCTCAGCGTCATAATACACGCTATTGACATGCGCCCAGTTGCGTCCTGCGCCTGTGCCGACAATATCGCCGAATCTATCGCTTGAATCTAACTTCGCTAATTCCTCATCGCTTAGCGTGTGTCCAGCTTGACTTGCATCGATATTTAGGCACACAGCCCCTTGGTCAAGGACTTTGATGACATTATCGCGATATGGGTCTAAAATCTCAAATAATCTCCACTCATCTACTGCGTTGCCGTTTTCATCAACTTCTAAAATCACATCGCGCACGGTGCGGACATTTTTGCCATCAGGGCGTTTATAGTTAGAACTAGCCACGCGGAGGAAATAATGTCCCTTTGATTTGCCCTCTGTGGCGTGGAACATATAGTGCGAATAGTCATTGTAAGATTCGGGTAATCGGCGATTGAAAATCTCGCGTCCCATAATGTCGTATTTCACATATCGTTGTCCAAATCCCCACGATAACGCGCCGTCATCATTTTGGCGGAATCCCATCATAACTCCAGCATTATAAGCGGAGCTCATATCATAGATTTTATCAGGCAACATATACCAGCGCACTTCGCCCTCTGTGTCGATGATGAAGTTTTGTGGCTCGTAATTCCACTCTAATGCGCCACCTGCGGGGTTATTCCACACGATTTTTACGCCTTTTTTGTCCGAGCCTATGTTATTTACGAAATAAAGGCGATTTTTGAATGCCGAATCGACTTTTTTCACATCGATTTTGCTGAAAAATACGCCATTGCCTTCACCTGCGGATTGTCCGTAAAGTGGGGCAGTGTAAATGCTGTAATTTTCTTTTACGCGCTCTTTTTTGCCATTGTAGATTCTGTCATATTCTACTGCTACGCTATTTTTGTAACCCGCATAAAGCCCAAAAACGGGGATTCCCGCGTGAGTTCGCAAGTGTTTATCCGCGAGTGTGTAGCTTATGGTTTGTCCGCCTCGCTTTGGTGCAATGGTTACTTTTGCGTTTTGAATCACATAGCCACCATTTTTGATTACCGCAGTTAAGGGTGCTAATCCATAGGGATTCACCACAACCTCGCCGATTTTGCCCTGAGAACGATAAGTAATCGCAGGACCGCTTGGACCGCCAATCGCAAGAGCGGGTAGCGTTAGCCCTGTAAGCAGAGCAGTCGCTAACGCCGCACTTGTCATAACCTTTTTAATACTTTTTGCATTCATTTTTAGCCTCCTTGAAGTTTTGATTTTGGAATGCGGGAAAATTATAAAATGTCGCTATAAAAAATTTATAACAAAATTATAAAAGTGCGCATTTTTTTAAAACAAATTGCCACGCTAAAATTTTGTTACAAAATTTTATCAAATATGATTAGATAAGCATTATAGGAATTTAAAGCAGATTTCAAGCGACTTTGGCAAATCTTGCGATTCGCCAAAATATGCAAATTAAATAATGCTATAATGCCACAAAAAATCAAGGAGTTAAAAATGGGCATAGTTTTGGATTTGCCACAAAAATTGCAAAATATTTTCGCTTGTAATGCCTAGCTAATTTCTTATCGCACTACCTCCCAATGTCCGCTTCTAGTATTACCCACTCGCTTGATAAGCCCTTGATTTTTGAGTGCTTTTATATGTTTGTCTATCGCAGTGGTGCTTATATTTAGCTCTTTTGCAAGGGCTTTTATAGATATTTGCGGGTTTTCTTGTATGATATTAAGCATACTTTTTTGCATATCAACCAACCCATCAACCAACTTACCAACCAACCCATCAACCAACCCCATATCCATTTTTTCATTAAACACAAATTCCACCCAAAGCCCATTTTGCCACCTAAATTGCGGGATAATGCCATTAAATCTCTTAGATTCATCGATGATTTTTTCTATGCCTCGCCCCCACGATTCTATATACCCAGCTAAGAAAAACGGATAAGCTATCGTAGGATTATATGGTTGCGATGAATGTTTTTGCAAAAGCGTTTGTATATCCCAATGCGGTGGTAAATCCCCGGCATTCCATATCATAAGCCTATCATTATACACGCTTATTTGTATATCAAAGCCTGAAGCATAGTCTTTATGCACCACTGCATTTGTGAGTGCCTCTCTAAAGGCAAGTTCGGACACGGGATAGCGTTCGATTCGTTGCATTCCCTCATAAGAAATCATCGCTTTAAGATACTTGCTAAATACCAGCTCCATAGTCTTATCCACTTGCGCAAATAGATTTCCCTCGATAATATCTTGGTAGAGTAGCTCACTATTTGACTCAAAAAAGCCTATTTTTATCGTGCTTCCTGTGATATATTTCTGTGGCTCTTTGGCAAAAAGTAGCGTAGTAGCTTGTTTGAAATACTCGCCATCTTTTAGGTGTAGCTTTTCTATAAGCCCCTCATTGCTTTCATCTAGCAGTCCGTCATTTAGCCTTTTTCTCTTACTTGCCTTATCTCTAAATACCCCAAACGCCAAGCTATCCAAATCTTTAAACTTTAAATGCACATTTGGCACACTATCCCACCTTTTGCCTTGCTTAGTTAGTAAAAACTTATCAAGCGTACTTCCTGTTAGTTCCTGCACACTGCTACCACTGCGGACAAAATATCCTCCCTTATAACTCACAGGATAGGGATAATGCTCCACACTTATAGCTAGATATTCTTTGCCTTTTTCTTTGTGTAGCTTCACACTTGGCACTACGCCTAGCAGACTTTGGATTTTATTTGGGATTATGCTAAGTAAATCTTTGGCGTTATTGATTCCTAGCACTTCGCCACTATCATCACGCCCCACATAGAGTGTGCCACCCTCACTATTAGCAAAGGCACTTATCCACTTGATATACTCATCTTTCCAAATCCGCTTAAATTCTACGCTTTGAGATTCTTTACTATGTGGCATTCTGCTCTCCTAGAAAAATCTAGCATTTTAGCAAATTCCACAAAAAATCTACAAATCGCACAATATTCACCAAAAAGTTATGAAAATATTATGGCAATTTTTTAGAATTTTGGCGCATTTGAGATTTGATTCAAAAAGGAGGACAAAATGAAAAAACTTAAATGTGCATTACTAGCTTTTAGTATGGTGGCGGTTTTATGGACGCCTATTTTGGCGGAGGACGAGGGCGAATCACAAGCACCTGTGGCAGGTAGCGGAGTGCCAAAGCCGGGCAATGGTGTAAGCACATTTGTGGCTGGGACGAGCGTCCCTGAAGGTGGCGTGTCGCTGATTTTAAATTATAATTTCTTTTCGACTACTCATACGCCGGGTGCGAGAGTTTATCGCAATGTATTTGCGCCCGTGCTACGCGTAGGAATTGGCAATCAATGGGATATAGTCGTGCAAGTGCCGATGACTTTTACGATTCAAGACGGAAAGCGCAATCCAAGTGGCAATAATGTCGGTAGTGGCGTAAATGGCAGGACTCTTGTGTGGTTTCATAAACAGCATTTAGCAAAAAAGTTTGAAAATTCATCAATTATGGTGGCTACAAATTATTCGCTTTCGATTCCTACAAATAGTGGAATGACTGGCTTTTGGGGCTTTGGATTCGGCGTGGGGCTAACTTGGGATTATTTATCAATGAGGGGCGTTTTTGATATACAAGCAACGGCAAGCACAAAAGGTGCTAGTGGCACTGGTGCTTCTCCGCTTACACTATGGATAAAGGCTGGTTATCATTACGCATTTACAAACTATGTCTATGCTGGATTGGAGCTAAATTGGGATAGCTCTATTTATAGTAGTGCGTATAATGGATACACTGGCAACGGCTCACATAATGTATATTTGGGACCCATTTTGTCATTTAAGATTCCTGAGCTAAATGGCAGTGCGTGGGGCGTGGGCTTTTTCTGGGATGTCGCAAATCAATACCAAGATACACAACAACGCCCAAAATGGAAAGAAGCGTGGAGGCTTACAAGCCGAATTACAGCAATGTTTTAGCATAATACGCGATTCATAGATTCCAAAAATCTATTGAATCGCATTTACCAAAATCTACAAAATCGCAAGGGGAGGGGCGTAAATGAACTTACGAGATTGTTTAGATTCCCTTAACGCCATTTTTATAATGCGCGATTGCGCCCTTGCGAGGACAATTCAAAGCGAGTTTGCCAAAGATTTAAATATCCTAAAAATATTCGTAAATGATGATGAATCCGCCATTGCGTCCTGCTACAAGGACAGCTATGACATTGCGCTAGTGGAGATTAACTCCGTAGATGATATGTATGTCATCGAGGAAGTGCAATATGCGAATCCTGCGCTGGGATTCATCATCATTAGCGATAGTGATTTGGACTTGCTGATTTTGCAGTGCTTTAAATTCTGCATTTTTGCATACTTGCATAAATCATCGTTTTTCGCGCCCACACCGCAATCCACGCCCATAAATGCTCCCTATAATATGCGTGAATTAGAAGTGATTTTGGCGCATTTCGCGCTTTTGCAAAAAAGCTGTGAAGTAGTGCATATCACCCCACGAATCGCCGTTGAACGCGCCAATGACGCCATATATTTGGATAATAATCCCATTTATCTATCCCCCAAACTCAAAAAAATCTTTTGGCTACTTTATGTCAATGCGAATCGCCTAGTGCCTTACGAGCTTATTTTATCAAGCGTATTTGGCACAGAGACTAGCATAGATAGCGTGAGAATGTCTATCGTGCGAATAAAAAAGCTACTCCAAGATGACGCAATCATCGCAAATATCTCAGGCGAGGGCTATATGCTAGTATGCCAATCCAAAGGACGCGTGAGTATTTCCAATGCAGATGCGCGTATAGGGGGGGGGGAAACCACCTTGCACAAAGTAGGGAACTCCCTTTGCGCCAAAACGGGGGATTTTCTCCGCACCAAAGTCGCGTGAAATAAGGTAGCGTAAAGAAAATGCAGAGATTTAATAGTAAAGATTGCTTTTAGCTACCAATGAAAAACCACTTGATAAATTATAGCTTGTAAGCTATAATAATGAAAAATTTTGTAAAAGGCTATGATATGTTTGAAGTGATTACGCTTGATGAAAAGGTGGATAAACAAATTAAAGATTTACCACACACAATAGGCGTAAAAATGCTTCAAAATATGGAGCTTTTGGCGGAATTTGGCAATGAGTTGCGAGAACCTTTTAGTAAATCTTTGGGCGATGGACTATTTGAGCTACGCGCAAGAGGCAAAGAGGGCATTGCTAGGGCATTTTACACATTTAAGCAAGATAAACTCATCATTATATTTAGCGTGTTTATCAAAAAGAGTCAAAAAACGCCCAAAGGCGAGATTGATAAGGCTAGAAAAATCTTAAAAAGCATTAAGGAGGAATTATGAAATTGCAAGAGTTAAAAGCGGAGTTGCTAAAAGATAGCGAGTTTAGCGCGGAATATGAGCGATTAAAACCACTTTTAGAGCTAAAACGCACAATTATCCAAGCTAGAATCAAAGCGAATCTTACTCAAGCGCAAATCGCCAAAGCGATGAATGTAAGTCAAAGCGTGGTGGCTAGATTTGAGAGCGGAGATGGGGACTTTAAATTTTCTACATTGCATAACTACGCAAAGGTGGTAGGCGTAAAAAGGCTTGTGATTGAGATTTAGGGGATAGATTCTGCGATTCGGCGCAAAATTACTTGCGAAATTATTTTAGATTCGCCTACCAAAACACAGCAAAATAAATAATTTTGTTATGCCTTTGTTATGTATTAAGTGCATAATTACGCGTTTCATATATCAAACAACAAGGAGCAAATTATGCGATTAACAAAAAACAGCGCGTTGCGCAAAATCATCTCGCTAGTCGGTATAGCGGTGCTTGGCGTGAGCCTAGCAAATGCAGCGGTAAAGGAAGGCGTGGATTACGAAGTGCTTAAAAATCCTATCCCAAATGCCAAAAACACGGTGATTGAGGTTTATAGCTATGCTTGTCCATTTTGCTATAAATATACAAAAATCGTGCCGAATCTCGCCAAATCTCTGCCTAGTGGCGCGACATTTAAACTCTATCATTTAGAGCAAAAAGGCGACTATGGCAAAATCGCATCGCAGGTTTTCGCGGTGGCAATGGTGCAAGATAGTGGCAAAAAACTATCAAACTTTGATAGCAATGGTGCTTTTCATAAAGCTGAGAGTGCGTATTTTGATGAATATCACGCAAAGAAAAATCGCTGGGGCAACGGCAAAGAGCCTGAATCATTCTTACAAACAGGGCTAAATGCAAGTGGCATTAGCAAGGCGGACTATGAAAAAGCACTCAATGACAAAGCCGTGCAAGACTTGCTAAAAGAATGGGAAGTAAGCTATGAAGTGGCAAAAGTGCAAGGCGTCCCCGCATCTGTGGTAAATGGCAAGTATTTGATTTACACAAAATCTATCACTTCAATGCAGGATTTGCAAGACAAAATCAAAGAATTGCTTAAAAAATAAGCGGAGGGCGTGGCTATGAGTAAGTTTATGGAGAGATTCCCTTTGGTGAATCGCGTAATTTGCGCTATCGCAAGGTGGCAAGATATGCGATTCCTTTGGGGGCTAATGGTATTTGTGTGCCTCGCACTCGTGGCTGTGGCGCATTTCCTATTCCAAGAATACGGCTATATGCGCCCTTGTGAGC
>JBNMHH010000025.1:0-12714 GCA_050872665.1 Helicobacteraceae bacterium | reverse complement strand
CATTACAAAAATGCCGTTTGCACGGAATCCCACGCGTTGCATTATCGCTTCTATGCGACTTTTGAGCGATTCATCGTTTAAGGGCGTGAATTTATTAAAAATGGGCGCGATGATAAGCGGATATATGATATTTGCGCCCACAGCGATAAAAAGCATTAGCACAAAGCCCCAAACCCACCAAAATACGATATTTTCGATGAGCCACACTAGCGCAAATGCGATGATAAAGCCAAAAATGAGCGTCATAATAAATGACTTTAGAAAATCCACCGCAAATAGTCCCGCACTCATTTTGCTAAAACCAAAACTTTTATCGATGATTAGGCTTTTGTAGGCGTCAAGTGGGAGTGTGAAAATAGAGTTGATTGCCAAAAATAGCACCACAAAAATCGCGCCAAATACCGCGCTACCCGCTAGATTCGCAACGCCGATGATTTGCAATAGTAAATGCAATCCCAAATTCGCCCAAAAGATAAATAAAACGCCACTCCAAATCGCCTCAATAATACTATAAATTTGCATTGTGATAGCGTAATTTTTGGCGATTTCAAAATCGCTTTCACTTAATATCACAACCTTATTTTGCGCCTTAATATAAGCGATTTGAATCATTGCGATAATACAAATAGGAAGCACATAAAGGCTAATAAATATTATGCTTAAAAATATCATTTTTTCGTCCTTTTTATAATTGTAATTTTTGAGTGCCACGCTTTCGCACGGCAACTATAAAGCCAAGTGCCACAAATAGCGTGATTATGGATAGAATCTGCCCTGCGCTAAGCCCATAAAAATAGCCCATTTGCGCGTCCGCCTCTCTAAAAAATTCGCAAATAAATCTTGCGATTGAGTAAAAAAGCATATAAAAGCCGATGAGTTCGCCTTGGAATCGCACTTTGCGCCGAATCGCAAATAATATCACAAACCCGCAAAGTCCCTCTAAAAACGCCTCATAGAGCTGACTTGGATGCACGAGTTTGCCATTTACCAAAATGCCTATGGGGAGATTTGTCGCGCGTCCCACTAGCTCGTGGTTTAAAAAATTACCGATTCGCCCTAAAATATAGCCCAAAGGCAGTGCGATTGCAGCTGAATCCATAAGCATTAAAAATGACTTTTTATTGCGCCACGCACACAAATACGAGCATACAATAAAGCCCACAACCGCGCCGTGATAGCTCATACCGCTAATGCCGACAAATTTGCCATTGTTAAAAGGGTTAAAAATATCCCACGGGTGCGTCAAATAATAGCTCGTGTGCGTGTCATAAATCAAAATATAGCCGATTCGCGCCCCCAAAATAATGCCAATTTCGCCGTAAATCACAAAAGATTCGAGCAGTTTGGGCGAAATAGGATATTTGTCCTTTTTGATAAAATACTGCACCGCAAAAAGCCCCACTAGCAAAGCCCCAGCGTAAATTAAGCCATACCAATAGATATTTATGCTACCAATGGATAAGGCTACTCGCTCGAAGTTTTCGTAGATGAGATTCCAGCTATTCATCTGTATTCCCATTTATTTTGGGTGCGATTCGTGGATTCGCGCCATAGATTCGATAGGTTCGCGCTAAAAAATTATACTTTTTCACTCTATAAACTCTTTAATCTTTATATCAAAAAACTTATTAAAATCAATGCTTTGCAAAAACTCATAAAGCCTCGAATTTGCAACGATTATGTTAATCTTAACACCGCTATTTTCGGCTAGATTCAAAATAAAGCCCAATATGTAGGAATCTATCGCCGTAGCATTGATGAAATACAGCGTGAGTGCGCCATTTTCAATCTCATCTTTGATTTGATTTTTAATCTCAATGTATTCCTCATAATCTTTCAATTTTCCGTCAATTATGACTTCTTTATTGCCTTTGGCTAATCTGCTAAAAATCTCCAAAAGTTCCCTCCCTCCGCGCAAAATTCATATCCTAAAATCCCTATTTTATGCGCGTGTAACATAAGCCTAGCATAAGATTCACCACTATATGCAAAATCGCCTAAAATGGGGTGCTTTACGCTTTGCAAATGTGCGCGGATTTGGTGTGTGCGTCCTGTTTTTATGACAACTTTTATAAGCGTTTTTTTGCCATAAATTTTAAGTGGCGCAACCTCGCTAAGCGCGTTTTTCCCTCGCTTAAAGTCAATGACACTTTTTGCAATGCCATTTTTTTTGATTGTCAAAATCGGCTTATCAATGCTAAAAGGCTCAGCGACAATGCCACTCACTAACGCCAAATATTCCTTTTGCACCGCGCGATTTTTAAACTCTGCTAGTGCCTTTTCATAAAAATCGCTATCCTTTTTTGCCATTAAAATCACGCCACTTGTGGGCTTATCCAAGCGGTGAAGCAAAGCAAAATCCACAAATTTTTTCTCTAAAATAGCGCAATCAAGTGCGTTTGGCTTATTGATTGCCAAAATATGCTCATCCCTAAAAAGCACCTCTATGGCGTCTGTTTTTAGCACTTTTAGCGCAGATTTTGGGCTTAGTAAATCACTAGCGCGAATCTTTTTGCCACCAAAACTCACTAACCCACTATCAAGCAGATTTTTCGCCTCTCTGTTTGAGATATTTTGTTGCGAGGCTAAAATCTTATATGCTTTATCCATTGATTCGCCCTAGTTTGAGAGAATTTCGCTGATTTTATTTTGCATTTGCAAAAGTGCTAAATTATTGATTTGGCTTTGGGGTAAATTTTCAAAATCACCCAAAATATCGCCTAGCTCGTTGTTTTTAGCGATTTTGTAGCCCTCCACTAGCGCAAAAAGTGCGTTTTGGTTAAAAGTGTGTTCGCCACTAATTAGCTTAACGCCAAAGTGTGCGCACTCTAGCGGATTGTGTCCGCCCACTTTTACAAAGCTACCGCCCAAAATCACGCAATCCGCGATTGCATAAGCGTTAATTAACTTGCCTAACGTGTCAAGCAAAATCACTTGCGATTCGGCGTTTAATCCGCTTTGGCTGTATTTTGTGGCGTTAAATCCGTGCGATTCAATCAATCCCCAAACTTCGCCAAATCGCTCAGGGTGGCGTGGCACAATGATTAGGCGATGGAGTGGCGAATCGCTAAAGTTTGCCTTAAAACTACGCAATATTAGCTCTTCTTCGCCCTTGTGTGTGCTTGCCGCTACAATGAGATTCGCACCTTGTGCCAAAAGCGCATCTTTATATTTGCTAAAAATAGCGAAATTTTCACTTGTTTGGGGCTTAATCAACGCCTTTATATTGCCTATGACTTCGATATTTTGCGCTCCAAGTTCGCTTAGCCTCTCTTTATCGGCGTCCTGCTGACAGAAAACCCTATCAACATAACAAAATAGCTTTTTATAAAACCACGCATTTTTTTTGTATTTTGGGTAGGATTTCGTGCTTATTCGCGCATTTAGCAAGATATTTTTCGCACCTGCGTTTTTCGCACAAAAAAACAGCATAAACCACAGCTCCGCCTCCAAAACCACGAGCTTTTTTAGCCCCTTTGGCATAATAAATGGGATAAAAATCTCAAAGGGCAGGTAACGAATCGCTATATTTTTGTGCGATGAAAATAGCTCATTTGCTTTGGCGAATCCCGTGTTTGTGGTCGTAGTAAGCAACTTTTTTTGCGAGACATTTTTATCTAAAATCGCTTGTAGCGAATTCACTTCGCCCAAAGAACAAGCGTGAATCCAAACTTCTGGCGCGAAATCGCCAAAATGCTGAGTGTGGAAAAATCGCGCTGGGATAGAGTGCCGATATTTTGGCTTAAAAAGCGCGAAAAAGCCCAAAATGGGGAGCATAAAAAGATAAGCGATAAGCATTATCGCATAATAAATTATCGCAAATACTTTTGCTTTCATTTACGCCTAAATAAGCCACTTGAGAGCTAGGATTTTTTGGGCGCAGATTTGCTTTTTGCGCTACTTGCCTTTTTGGTAGCAGATTTTTTTGCAGTGGATTTTGTCGCCGTTTTTGCGGTGGTGGCTTTGGCGGTGCTTTTTACACTCGAAGCACTTTTCGTGCTTTTTACGCCCGAATCCTTGCTTGAATCTTTCGCCTCTTTTGCACTTTTTAGCGATTCTTTCATTGCCACCTCATCATTTTTATCCAAATACAAGATTCGCCCACAATGCGGACAAGTAGTAATGGCGTCCGCGTTGATTAAATCCACGAAAATCCTATCATTTATGCGTATAAAGCACCCGCTACACGCTTGTTTTTTGATAGGCACTATGCTTGTATCTTTCGCCCATTTGCGGATTTTCTCATAAAAGATAATGATTTTATTATCGATATTTTTGGCGATGACTTCCTTTTCGTCAAAAATGCCTTTTAGCTCTTTTTCTATCACGCCCACGCGCTCATTCACGCTTACGCGCGTCTCTTTGATGAGTTCGCTTAGCTCATTCATTTTGGTGGCGATTTCGTTTTCTTTCTCTTTGAAATTATCGATTTTTGCCTCCAACTCGGCGATGATTTGATTTGCAAATGTGATTTTCTCTTTGGAAATCCCGCTCTCAGCGTCCAGCGCACGAAGTTCTCTCTCACTTTTCGCATTTGCCATTTTGACATCAAGCTGGGCAATTTTCTCGTTATTTTCCGCAATGGATAGCTCACTATTTGCAATCTCTAAGCGGGATTTTTTAATATCATTGCGAACCTCCTCAATGTCCCACTCCAAGTTGTTTAGCTCCCTCACTTTGGATTCTAACTCTTCTTCAATCGCGGCGATTTCTGGCTCTTTGGCAGATGCCTTTTTGTCAATTTCTGATATTTTTATAAGATTTAGCACATCACTATTCATAATTTTCCTTCTACTTAAATGGATTTTGCGAATTGAGAATTATAGCGTTATAGCCGATTTTTTTCAAATTTTTTTGCAAAATATCGCCAAAATGCCCTTCGCTGTGGTAATGCCCGACATCGATGGCTGAGACTTTTAGGCTTAAAAATTTCATCGCATCGTGGTATTTCACATCGCCTGTGATAATGCAGTCATTTTCGCATAGCAATTCATCGCTAATCGCCCCGCACCCTGCGCCACAAACGATGATGAGATTTTCTACCGATTCGCTACTTTGCGTGATTTTTAGGGTGGATTCGGGCATTTTTTGTTCTAAGATTCGCAAAATATCGGCGAATCCACCGCGAAATGGCACTTTTATAATAAGATTTTCCTTATCATAGCGCGTGAATCCAAGTATATCTCTCACAAAAGATTCGTTTAGATGACTTAAATCAAAGTTCGTGTGCATCGCAATTAGCGCGATATTTTTACGCACCAAAATCTCTAAAATATTATTTGGGTAAAAATCCGCGCAGAGATTTTTAAGTGGCTTAAAGATTAGCGGGTGGTGCGTGATTAGTAGCGAATCTTGCGGGAGATTTTGTGCGATTTCCATTGTCGCCTCGAGTGCGACAAAGATTTTTTCAATCACCGCGCTTTTTTTGCCCACCAAAATCCCGCTATTATCCCACGCCTCTTGGCTTTCAAAGGGTGAGAGCGAATCTAAAAAGCTATAAATCTCAGCTAAATTTTTCAAACGAATCTGCCTTTTGCAAAAAATTAAAAGCGCAATTTTAGCGAAAAGTAGAGTGATTTTGCCCTAAAATTTTTACGCGTCAAATTCATCATCGATATTTTTGCCACATTCGCAATCCTTGAAAAACTCCGTTATAGGCACTTGCAGGGCTTTGGATAGCTTGTAGATATGCTCTAAGTTGAAGTGTTTGCCGTAGCGGTTGCACTCGCAGTTTGAGTAGAATGCTACGGACTTTATGCCTATCTCTAGTGCCAAGTCTAGCTGTGAAATGCCACGCGATTCGCGTAAATTGCGGACATTGCGCGATAGAGTGCTATAAAAGCGCGAAATCTCATCGCAAGTAGCATTGCCGAAATTTTTCTCATCTTTGTCGTTCAAGCATTTTTATCCTATGGGATATTTATTTTTGCTAATTTACAAAGATAAAATTCTTTTTTATATATCCTAGGGGATAAAAATTTTGAAATGAGGAGTCAAAAATGGCGGTAAAAATATTTATGGTGGTGCTTGTAGCGGTGTTTTTTAATGCGTGTGCTACACCGCAAGTGATGACACCAGAGGAGATAGATACTAAAGCGATTGCACCAAGTGCGGAAAACAATCTCTTTTCGCCACCTAAAAATGGCTATGCAAGGTTGATAATGTATAGAAATTATAAGTTTGCAGGTGCTGGTGTTAGATATGATGTTTTTGTGAAATATAATTACAAACCAGCACCAAAAAAACAGCAGACAAATAATGCTACTATATCACAAGATGGCACAATGACAACTGCAGACAATACAACATACTACAATGAATTTGACAATATCGTGTTAGACAGGGCGTTATGTAGAATGGGCAGTAATTCAAGCTGTATTGTTAATATTAAAGCTGGACAACCTCTTGCGCTCATATATAAAGTAGATATGGGAGGTTGGGTTGCATTTAGTTTGAGTGCAGCGATAGCAGACGGAAATTTGGATTATGTGGGAGCTTTCACACCAAAAAATCAACATATTTATTGTATCAATATGACAATAAATGATGGTAATTTTCGTCAATTTAGAGATAAGGATACCTGCCTAAAAGAATATCAAAAAATGTATAAGCCAAAACATAGGGATTACCAAGACAAATGGTTTAATAGCCTAATAGAACAAGGCGACAAACGCGCCTATAAAGAATAAAAGGAGAAAAAATGAAACGATTTAGATTTTTAATTGTGGCGATTGTCGTATTGCCATTTGCGCTATATGGAGCAAAAAATGATTTGCCTTATGATTATATAGATTCAGCAGAGCCTGTAATGACAAAAAAGAATTTGGAAAAAGTAATAGAGCATAATGCTGTATTGCTTAAAAATAGAAAAGAGCCTAATGGATTTTTCGTAGGAATCGGTGGAATGATTGTAAAGCCATTTGTTGGGCGAACAATAGGTGGAAACTTTAATGATAACGATGGAAATATTATAAGGCTATATTATGAGCAAAAACCCACAGAAATTGACGGCGGACTTAATCTTTTGGCGGGATATAAGTGGTTTTTTGGAATGGGAACATTTGGCTTAAGGCTTTATGCAGATTATGCTGTGCGATTTTTAGATATATACAATCCTAGCAACAATAACAATTCTAGTTTAGTTTCGCACAATATAGCCGCAAATCTTGATATGCTATTAAACTTTGTCAAAACGCAACCTTTTAAATTTGGTATGATTTTAGGATTTGGTGCTGGTGGCGTGTTTGAAAAACTTGATTCACAATCTCATCTTGGCGAATCTAGTATTATAAATCCTACGGCAAATGTAAATATAGGCTTTAGATTTGTAATATTTAATAGCAGTGCTATTGAATTACTAGGACAGAGTAGATTCACTATTCCAAAACAAGAAAAATGTAATGTGAAAAGTGGATTTATAACCACATATTCTAATGACTGCAAAGGAACACAATCTAAAGAAATTTCAGTGATTGGGAATCTAAGATTTGTTTATACATTTTAGGTTTGGATTGCCACGATTCAGACATTTGCCCGAATCTCGCAATGACAGCGCAAAAGATTCGTCATTGCGAGTGAGTGAAAGCGAACAAAGCAATCCAAAAAAATAAGATTCGCACGAAGTGTGAATCCTTATTTAAAGTTTTTGCTTCGTTTGGCTTTTGCTAAACGAAGAATCCATATAACCATACAAACTTTAATCTACCAAGCGAGATTGTTAGATTGCTTCGGGCAAAGTCCTCGCAATGACGGAAAAGACAAGGATTGTTTCGCCCTTTGCTAAAGGCAGAGATTCGCAATGACGAGTGGCACATAGATTTGTCATTGCTGGATTTTGCGTTAGAAAAATCGTGGCAATCTATTTTATTTTTGTTCGGATTGCTTCGAATCGCTTTGTGATTCTCGCAATGACGAGTGGGAGGGGCTGATTTGCTTGGATTGCTTTGGCAAATCTATAATTCGCCTCAGAATGACGAGGGGAAGGGGCGAATCTGCGATTCTCCCTCGCAATAACGAATCGCACGATTCGCCTCGCAATGACGCTGTAAAATATGGGGCATTAAGCCCCACGATTCGCCTTGCAATAACGAATCGCACGATTCGCCGAATCTTGTAATGACAATAGCAAATCCCTAAAAATCCACGATATATCGCAATGTCAAGCGATATGGATTACCCACGGTATATCCCGGGCGGGAGATTACGCCTTGTCCCGTGCCTATATCTGCACCTGCGGTTACATATATGTCAGGTTGCGCTGTGGCACGATAATCTAGCAATGGGAATTTCGCATTAAACTCAATGCCGTGTCCTATGTAAAATACAGGCACACGGCAGGTGCGCTTACCATTTACGAATTTATCGCATACTTTGGCACTTGTGCGTCTATATTTTTGAAAAAATGTCATTCTTATCCCAACGCTTGTATTGATATTTAAAAAATGCTTTTGCACATCTGCCAAACCGATAGGGATTCTTGGATTCGCTGCGCTATAAATCGCCATATATCGCGTAATTGCCTTTTTATCAAAGCTAGTCCCACCAAATCCCAATCCGCCAAACATTCCCACAGCGAAAAATTCACTCTCCCAAAAGTTTATTAGCAAGTCTGCATTTAGCGTGTAATCTATTATGCCTATCTTTTGAGATTTATCGCCCAAAGATTTTGCCTGATAGTGCTGTATCCCTACATTTCCATAGTAGCGAAATCCTACAAAGTCGTTTATAAAGTGCTTATATCCTACTAAAAATTCCCACGCTAAAGCCCACGAGCTTAGGTAGCGATTCGTTAGTGGAGTCCATCTTGGTGTATTTGTGTTATCATTTTTCAATGGCGGGTCTAGCATAGCGCGTGAATGCTCCATACTTAGCTTGGTTTGCCCTACACCCATACCAAAGCCTACCATTATATTTGTAGGCTCTTTTGCGGATAGTGGGAGGTTTAAAAATGTTAGTATTAAAAGTAATTTATAAATATTTCTCATCTCACACCTCCCTTAAAATGCCACAATATAGCGCAAAGTAAATTTATATGGATTTTGGACTTCATAGCCCGGCTTAGTTCTATAAAGACATTTAAATTGTCCGCCAATGTTATTATTGCCATTCATTGTCCCTGCTGGGCAATACGCACCAAATATATCCGCCGAATCAGTGGCGCGATATGTCATTAGCGAAAATTTAGAGTTTAACTCTATGCTATGCTCTAAATAGCTTATTGGCACACGGCAAGTGCGTCTGCCGTCTGCGCCTGTATCACAAGTCCTAGCAGAGACTTTACGAATCTTTTGAAATATATTAAATCTAACGCCCGTAGATAATGTCGCGCTTAGGTGGTGTTTATACACTTCACCTATACCATCAAAGCGCGGGTCTGATAATGCTGAATTTTCACTGCTCCATTGTCGTTTGTAAGTATTAAACGCTGGGCTATCAAAATAAGCTCCACCCACGCCAAATCCGCCAAAAATCCCAAAGGTAAAAAATTCGCTATTATAGAAGTTTAGCAGTAAATCCGCGTTTGCGGTGTATTCGATAACTCCAGCTTGGGTTTTGCCTGTGGTGTAAATATCATCTTTGTAGTGCTGTCCGCTAACATTGCCATAGTAGCGAAATCCTATGTAGTCATTTAGCCAATGTTTGTATCCTACTAAAAATTCCCACACCACGCCCCAATCTTTAATCGATGAGCTATAAAGGTATCCAGCTGTATTTGTAAAACCTGTCGAACCTACTAAACTATTTGCCGAATCGGCGTAGATTCTATCTAGCTGACTTTGCCCAGCTCCGATTCCAAAGCCAAAAATCCAATTTGTCGGCTCTTTAGCACTTAGTGCGCCCCCCCCCCCCAACGTCAAAATTAGCAAAACTTTGGCAAGTATGGCAAATAATCTATAAATCATAGCCCAAACTCCTTTTTTTATCACTATAATTTTACAAAAAAAATAAAAAGTCGCGATTGTAGCAAAATTTAATAAAAAATTAACAATTTATAAGAGATTTGTTGAAAATATTTTTGAATTATGTTATTTTGTCAATCCCCTTGGCTTAAGATTTCTGACATTATCCTTAGAGATAAATCCTGCTTTGCGCTTTGGATTCGCGAATCGCCCAAATACTCGCGGATTTTGCCCTCTAGCGCGTTATCCTCCACTATCAAATTTAGTGTGGCATACTCGGCGAAAAGCTGTTCTAACGCATTTTGCAATGCCTGTGGCGGGAGACTTGGCAGAATTTTTACTAAATGCTCTAATGGCGAATCGCTAAAGATTTCATCAAAAATATCATTGTTTTTTTGCATTATTTTTCCTTTTTCAAAAATCTAATTTTTCGCCTGTGAATCGGGCGATTCGCCCAAATCTTTTAGCCGAATCTCTACGGATTTTTGGTGTGCCTCTAGCCCTTCTGCCTCTGCTAAAATGGCGCATTTATCGCCAATTTCACGCATTGCATTTGCTGAAAAACTAATAATGGAGCTTTTTTTGATGAAATGCTCCACGCCAAGCGGTGAGAAAAATCGCGCCGAGCCACCTGTGGGAAGCGTATGATTGGGTCCTGCAATATAATCGCCAATCGCCTCAGGCGTGTATTTTCCCAAAAAGATTGCCCCCGCATTTTTGATAAATGGCAATAAATCGTGCGGATTTTGCGTGGCGATTTCTAAGTGCTCAGGGGCGATTTCATTCATTAACGCGATAGATTCGGCAATGTCTTGCGTAGTGATGATTGCCGCGCGATTATCGATTGACTTGCGCGTGATTTTGTGCCGTTTTAGCGTGGGCAAAATGCGATTCAATTCCGCACTCACGGCATTTGCCAAAGATTTATCATCTGTGATTAAAATCGCACTTGCCATTTCATCGTGCTCTGCCTGTGAAAGCAAGTCAAATGCCAAATGCGTGGGATTCGCACCCGAATCGGCGATAATTCCTATCTCGCTAGGTCCAGCAATCATATCGATATTCACATCGCCAAATACGAGCTTTTTGGCACACGCTACGAAAATATTGCCCGGTCCTGTAACTACATCTGCCTTTGCAATGCCACTTTTGGCGCACCCATACGCCATAAGCCCGATAGCACTTGCTCCGCCGACTTTGTAAGCCTCGCTAATGCCACAAATATGCATCGCCGCCAAAAGCAAGTGATTTGGCTCATTGTGTGGCGTGGGCGAACAGATGACGATTTGCCCCACACCTGCGACAATAGCTGGAATGGCATTCATAAGCAACGAGCTAGGATAAGCAGCCTTGCCCCCGGGAATGTAAAGCCCTGCTCTAACGATAGGCGTGATTTTTACGCCAAGCATTGTGCCGTCCGTCTCGTATTCTAGCCACGATTTGCTTTTTTGCTTTGCGTGGAATGCGGAGATTCGGTTGTGTGCGACATTTAGCGCGTCTTTTAAATCGCTGGATAAGCCATTGTAGGCGTTTTCCATATCTTTTGGATTAAATTTTATATCCTCAAAATCGCGTGGATTCCACGAATCAAATCTTGCAATATGCTCTAAAATCGCGCCTACACCCCTTTGGCGAATGTCGCTTAAAAGTTCGCTCACAATTTTACTAGCATTTTCTAAATCCATATTGCCACGATTTAAAATGCCCTCAAACTCCGCGCGGAAGTTTGAATCGCTCGTATTTAAAATCTGCATTTGCCACCTCTGCATTTAGATTCGCACCCAAAATCTGCCACGAATCCACTAAAATTTTCAAAGCCCAAATCATAGCGAAATAAGTTTTAAAGAATCTAAGCGAAAAAATTTTAAATTTTTGTGCTATAATCTGCGCTTTAATTTTTCAAAAAAGGATAAAAAATGTTAGAAGGAATTATTAGAGAGAGTATTTCAAAGTCTGCTACAAAGGCTTTACGAAACGATGGCTATCTAATAGCAAATATCTACGGCAAGGGCGCAACAAATATCCACTGCGCCTTTAAGGAAAACGACTTTATCAAAGCGGTGAAATCCAAAAAATCCCTAGCCTTTGAAGTCAAAGTCGGTGGCAAAAGCTACAATGTCGTAGTGCAGGAATATCAAAACGACCCCGTTACTTCAAAAATCGTGCATATCGACTTGCTACTTGCGCAAAAAGGCGTGGTGGCGAAATACAAAATCCCCGTAGTTTTGGAAGGCTCGGCGGTGGGCGTGAAAAACAAAGGCGTTTTGCTTTTTAGCAAAAAGCGCGTGAGCGTAAAATGCAAAGCTGAAGATTTGGTGGAAAATATCAAAATCAACATTAGCAACCTTGATGTCGGCGATGCGGTGCTTGTGCGCGATTTGCCAGAATTGCCAAATATCGCAATCATCGAAAAGCCAGATGTCGCCATTGTGGGCGTAATCAAAGCGAAATAATGCTTTAAGATTCGCAAAGATTCGTGCTTTTTGTGGGGCGACTTTGGGCGAATCTAAAATTTTGCTTGAATCTAGCGCGATTTTAAGTGTGAATCGGCGCGAATCTAGTGTGATTTTTGTTGCGTTCGTGTGCGATTCAAGCACGATTCAACCGCAATTTAAACCAAATCTTACGAATCTTTTTAAGGCAATCAAATGAAACTAATCGTAGCTTTAGGCAATCCCACGCCAAAATACGCCAAAACGCGCCACAATGTGGGCTTTATGGCATTGGATTTTTTTATAAAAAATTCTAATAATTTACAGCTTTTGGCACTGCAATCGCGCGATTTTGCGATGAATGCGAAGTTTAACGCTGAGAT
>JBNMHH010000024.1:0-13004 GCA_050872665.1 Helicobacteraceae bacterium | reverse complement strand
AATATGGGCGTGGGATTTTTGCGCTAAGGTTTTGCGATTCGCGCGAATCGTGGAGATTCGCGTGGATTTATTTAGCGGATTCGAGTGGATTTGGGCGAATCGTTTGTGAATCTAAAGGGTGAATCGCCTTTTAGATTCGTGCTACCCTATCTTTATACCATTTAGGCGGATTATTTTTTAATGGGCAACCATAAAATGCTCCGCGAATCTTGCATTTTTCATTCACACTCCAGCGTTCAATCCCACTAAAGTCCTTACGCCGTCCTAAATACTTATAAAGCCATTGCATATCTAAAATTTGCGAAGTGTCAATATTGCCCAAATACACTGATTCTAGCGCGACTAAGTCGCCTAATTCATCGTCATTTTTAGGAATATATTTGCGCGATTTTGTATCAAAAAGCGAAGCGATATATCGCAAATACCATTTGGGCGGATTTTGTTGCAGGGGTGATTCAAAAAATACCGAGTGGAACGGCGTTTCATCATCTTTTGTATTCAATAAAATCGCATTTGTATCCACCGCCCACGAATCTAAATTGCGATTAAAGCGCAATGCGCCGTCAAACATTCTGCTAAAATCCCTAACTCGTGCGACATTCCACCCGCTTATGTCGGCATTAAACAGCCTTGCATTCATAAACATACCGCTCATATCCTCGACATTTGCGACATTCCACCCACTAATATCTGCATTAAAATGCTTTGCTCCCAAAAACAGCGAATCCATATTTTTGACTTTGCTTGTATCCCAGCTTTCAATCCCACTAAAATCTTTGCGCCTTGAGTGGCTAAAAACGAACAACATATCAGTAATTTGCGAGGTGTCAATGTCGCCTAAATGTATAATCTCAAAGGCACACAAAAATGTCAAATCCTCGCGATTCGTAGGCTGATATTTGCCGATTTTGGCATTATAAAGCGAATCAATTTTCGTGCGAATCCATTTGGGAGGATTTTTCATCAAGGGGCTACAATCTAGCATAAAGTAGCACTCCCAATCCAAATCCCACGAATCGATATTTTGATTAAAAGGTGCGCCTGTGAAAAAATTTGCCACTTGATAACAGCCACCAGCCTTTTTCTTTATCTCGCTCATATCCCATTTGTCAAGTGGTTGATTGAAAGATTTTGCACCCAAAAATATAAAATTCATACTCCACACTTTGGAAGTATTCCAGCTATTTAGTGGCTGATTGAAGCTATATGCACCCTCAAATGTCGCCTCCATCATCGCAGCACCCGAAGTATCCCACTTGCCGATAGGCTGATTGAATCGCTTGGCATAGCGAAACATATTAGTGAAATTCCACACATTTGCGACATTCCACCCGCTAATATCGGCGTTGAAATAAATTGCATTGTCAAACATACCAATCATATTTTTGACATTGCTTGTATCCCAAGATTCAATCCCACTAAAATCTTTACGCTTGGAGTTGCAAAAGAGCCACCGCATATTATCAATGCGTGAAGTGTCAATATCGCCCAAATAAATGGACTCATCTTTCACAAGCTCGGCTAATTCCTCGTAAGTCGTGGGATGGAATCGCATAGTTTATTTTCCTTGTGAATCTTTGAGTGATTCGATTAAAATGTCAAGCATTTGGTTTTGGTGTGCTTGTGCTTTGTTAATTTTCTCATTTTCTACATTGTTATTATCTTTTACATTTTTTAGACAGCACATTAACGCTAATTTTAAACTCTCACTATTGCCCTCTTTTGCAATGTCAATTTCTTTTTTATCTAAGTTTTGTTTGCCTAATGATGAGTTTAGACTGCGACTTATAAGTGCTAAATTTCCAAAAGTATCCATTTCGCTTTTATCATTTAACCACCATTTTGCATCTGGCTCACTTTGTGGCTGAAAATGCTCAACAGAGCCTAAATTTCTAAAATAAAAATTCTTTCGTATTTTGCCAAAACTTTTGCCTCTAATTTCTAATTTTTCCTCATTTTCAACGCCATTTTTCCACAAATAATACTCCAAGCGGTAAAACCAATAATGTGGCGTCCTTGTGCCATTTGATAGATATGTAGAAATTTCATCAAGTTTTTTATCTTTTAAATTTACTTTGAAAACTTGTTCTGTGTCTATATTCTCTAAAAACTTTACAAGTTTTATTTCTAGTGGATTTGGTGTTTTTTCGGGTGTTTCTTTGTTCCCATTTTCTTGTTTTATTAAACATTGTGGCGGACTTAATTTATCTTTATAAAAATTATTCACAATCGCAAACGCTTTTAGTTCGTTACAATCGTTTTCACTATCTAAAAATCGTAAAAAGTCTGTAAGCCAATGCTCATAATTTTGATTCTCTCCACGCCTTGCCACGCGTAAATAGTTTTGAATCATTTCTAAATCATCAAGTTTAGAATTTACAAGATTATCATCAGAGCCTAATCGTTTTATCTTATACGGACTTTCCTTTTCGTTTGTCTCTTTGCCTTTTTTAGCGGTAAATTTAATCACAAAACTATCAAAAAGCACACGATAGCGAAGCATAGATTCAATAAAATTTATAGCCTTATCGTTGCTCCATTTATTATCTTTTTTGTCTGGCTCTATCATATCCAAAAGTTTATTCCTGTTGATTTGAATATCTTGCTGTATTTTTTCATCTTTAACCCATAGCTTATAGCAATGTAGTAAAAATGTAGGAAAATCAATAATCGATTCGACTTCATAAATCTCACTATCTTTGCTTTGAAAAATGTATCGATTCATATCATTACACAAATCCCAAATTTCAGCGTATTTTTCTCGCTCTTTCTCGCTGATTTTATGTAAGATTCGTGCTTTTAGAATTTCGTGTTGTTCAAGTTGTTTGCCACGATTATTCATACGCACAAAGAAACGATTTAAATCCGTGTTTTGCGCTAACTCCACAAAGACAAAATAAACTTTTTTGTAGATAAAATCAGCAAAATCTTTTACTTCATTTGCTTTTATGTTTTCTACATTGTTAAACCAAGTCTCTACACATTTAAAAGCATTTTTGATTTTTTCGTGTATATTACTTGGCAACAAATCTGCAAGTTTATATTTGTCTTTATTGTCCTTTGGCTCAATAATTTTTCTTGCAAGTTCTTTGAGTGCTTTTTCCTCATTATCGCGTATGGACATAGCGATTCGTAGTTTATCATTTTGCAAAATAAACTCTTGCCACATTTTACAGCCTTTACTAGCAAGATAAAATCCTATAAACCAAAGCGTAGTAAGTCTTTGCTGTCCGTCTATAAGCACAAATATATCTTGCCCATTTTCATTTTTCTTGCTCGTAGTGATATTGCCGATAAAGTATTGCTCTTTTTTATCATCACGCGCCTTTTTCATATCATTTAGCAATTCCTCAATCTGTGTAGATTCCCACTCATAGAGCCTTTGATATGGTGGAATCTCAAAGAATTTTTCGCTTACATTAAATTTTTCACTCACATTTTCAGCTTTCCCAATTTCAGCTTTCCCAATCGTTGCTATTTTAGATTCGTTACTCATTGCTTACCTCCATTTTTTGGTGTATGTGCTATAATGCCATAATTTTTGTATTCATCTTGCATTATATTAAGATATTCCTCCTCTTTTTTAAATGGTTTATTACCACTACTTACTTGCTTTTCATTAGTCAGCTCCGCTTCAATAAAATCATTCAAGTGGTATTCAAGTTCCTGCTCATAACTTGCATAATAAATTAGTGGCAAGAGCCTTATAGCGTAATCCATAGTTGTTTTATATTTAAGTGGATTTTTGCTTATCCTCACGCTAAATACTGCTCGTGCGATAAGGCGGAGCATATAATCCACTCTGCCATTTGGGAATTTATCTAGGTAGATAAGGCTTGACATAAGATATAATTTTAGCGCATAGTCAAAGCCACCTTTATTTTTTAAACTATTTAGTTCTGCATAGAGCCTAAAATCTTTCATTCTTTTATAATGCGTATCAAAGGTTTTAAGATACTCAAAGAAATCCACCCCACCCATAAAATTTTGTAAGATTCCTAGTGAGTTATGCGCTGGATATGGCTCATCTTTTCTAAATCTTTGTGGAATCTCTTTGCAAAATTCATTATAGATTCGCATAGTTTTCTCTATATTTTCATCTTGCTTATCTTGGTGGATTATCCATTCTCTTGCAGGTTTTAGCACAAGGTTTATAAGAATGTTTAAATCATCTTGCCTTGTTGCGAGATTTTCAAAAAATCGTGTGTAATGCGGAATTTTATCCTTGCAAGTATCCTCTAAAGCGCGTAAATGAAATGCCTTTATCAAATCATAGGCTTTTAGCCTTGCACCCTTTGCGTTTGCGCTATCAAAGAATATAAAGGCATCATCAATACTATCCGTAAAAACGCAGACAAATTCTATACTGCCTTTGAGATATTCTAAAAAGCTATTTTTATCTCTATTTTCAAACCAATTTTTGATGGTTTGCTCGGCTTTTTCCTCTGGCGTAAGCAATTTATCGTTTTGTTTTTTCTCATCTGCAATCTCTTTACCAATTATACTACCCGCCTTATTTTCATCTAATAGCTTTATCTCATTTGTTAAAAATTTCAAAACCAAATCCAAAGTCGTGAGCCTTTGTTGCCCATCGACTATATTAAACTCAACTACATTTTCATCGGTTTTGTCAATATGAATAATCAAACTACCCAAAAGATACTTTTTGCCCTCTTTCCTTTGCTCATCTATATCCTCAAGCATAATCTTTACCATTTCCTCGCTCCACACATAAGCGCGTTGATAAAATGGGATTGTAAGTTTATATTGCGAATTTTCCAATTCCTCTTTGCTTTTGTTTAGCACCTTACTAGCAATGCTTTTAAACAAATTTTTCTTATCGCTATTTCTCTCTATCAACTCACCCAGCGTTAAAACGCAAGTCTCTATCATCGTTTCACTCATTCTTACCTCCAATCTAAAAAAATTTGTGGATTATACAAAAAAAAAAAATAAAAGCAACCTTAAAAAAGATAGCAAAAAATATTTTTTTTAACTCGTATTTTTACACATTTTCCACCACTTCAAAAACCACATTTGCATACACAAACTCCGCGAATCGCCTAAATGAATCATCGTTACCATCATCATCACCATCATCACAAGAAAATTCCCACTCATCGCCAAATGCGCTATCAAACCACGATTCCATAGCATTAAGCGGATTTGTGATTTTATCGCTTATGCCAAGACTATGGGCGTATTTTCCTAATCGCATTCCTATAAAATTTGGGTAGTTAATGTGTTTCATAAATTTTTCTAGCAAAATTTCATCATCTTTTTGTGTGGGCAAAATGATACTTATCCAAAGCATATTTCGCCACACTTCAAAAAATAGCTCAGCTGCACCAAATCGCCTCTGCCCAAAATAAAAGCCTAAAAATACCACCACCCACACCAAATCCGCTCCGTTTATGATAGTATATTTATCCGCTCTATTTTCTAGCGTTGCTATTACTTCAATATCACCGATACAATGCTTTTGATTCGCCCTAAATGCTGTGTTTAACTCATCTAGCACTTCTTTTAACTTACTCTCGCTCAAACCAAAAGGCTTTGGTAGCTCAAGCAAAAATCCACTATATTCTCTCCAGCGAAAAAACTGCGCTAGTGTTATTTTGCGTCTTTTTTTATTAGTCATTTTATACCTCCAATGTTTAATTTGTAGGTTCGCTCAAAAACCCATCGCTATTTATTTGCAGTAAAAATCTCGTGCTTCTATGCACTATATCAGGGCTTATATTCGCCACTAGATTCGCCATAAAATTTGCTAGATTCACGCGGTTTGACGGATATGCGATATTTTCATAAGTCGCAATTTTTATAATCTCATCACGCCCCATAAGATTGCGATTTAGTCGCAAATGATACAAAAAAGCATATAGCCACCGATAGCCCCAAGCGTTGCTATCGCATTTTGCCTTTAGCTCTCTTTGCATTTGTGCTAATTCTGCGAATCTTTCCCCACCTATAATCTCGCCCATATCCCCACGAATCACAAAGCAATCAAAAAGCACACGATAATAAAACATAGTTTCAATGAAATCCTTATAATCATCTCTGCCACGATATGCGAGTAAAAATGCGTGTTTGTTAGTCTCGCTGTGCCACATAAATTCAAGCAGATTGTCCCCATTGTGCGGGATTTTGGCTAAAATTTGGCGAACATTGTCATTCTCAGCCACCCAAAGTTTATAGCTCTGCAATAAAAATGTAGTAAAATCCACGATAGATTCATAGCGATTTGTGGCGATTTTACTGCTATTTTCATCGCTGTGGGTGGCAAATAGTGGGCGATTCATATCCGCGCACAAATCCCACATTGCAAAATATTTGTGCCACTCATTATCATAACAATCATAGAGTTTATGAATCAGCATTCCCTTTATAAAATCCTGCGGTGGCATAGTCGCGCGATTTTTCTTTGTGGATTCGCCACTTAGTTTGGATTTATCATTCATTTTGCACCTCCATTTGTGCGATTATATTCCAAAAACTTATAATATTTCTCTAGCACAGATTCCAAAATGCCTATTTTATCTAGGCTATCTCTAAAAAGAGGATTTGCAAGGTCAGCTAGGAATTCCTTTAGATTCATAAACCCATAGCATTTGCGATTACACCATACTTTTAGAGTCATCTCGTGTGCTTTAGCGATTGTGTATAAATCTTGTATTTTTGCGATGATATTTTGCAAATTTTTATCGCAAATATTTGCATTCTCAAAATCACACAAAGATTCCACGCTAACGCTATGGATTAGCGCGTGAAGCAAAATAGTCGCCTTTTGCGCCTTTGGCAAATTATTTGCATAAATTTTGATGATATTTTCATCACGCACATATTTTGCTCCGCCCTTATCTGCGACAAATACGACTTTGACATTGCGATTTTGCGCTACTGCAAAAGTTTTATCAAAGATTTTTTCACTCAAACTATCAACATTATGATTACCAAAAAATGCCCGAATCACACTTGAATCGCACTCATCGCTTAACGCAAAAACTTTGCCTAATGTGATATTATTTTTCAGCAAATCTCTCTCATATCTAGCACATAAAATCCATTTGGCAATTTTGTAGCCTTTTTCGCAGGATTTGCGGAGAGATTCGTGCGATTCGCATTCGCTTTGCTCTATTACCTCTATCGCTTCGCCTAATTTTGCCTTTTGGCATTTGATTCGTGCTGTAAGTTGCTGTAATTTAGCACTATTTAGCGCGGTTAGTTGCACTTTCATTTGCTATCCTTTTTTTCAAAAATCAACAATGAAATTACAACATAAAAAGCGGACAACTTTTTGTCCGCACTAAAAATTTATGTAAAAAAGCTACTCTCTCACACAATAAATCTCATCATACAACAAATGCGCGTTTATTTGTAGATTTTTCGCCGAATCTAATGCGTTGCTAAGATTCACTCTAAAATCAAAATCACTATGCCAATGTCCAAAAAACCACTCGATTTTGCCACTTTGTCGCAATGCTAATTTTTGCGCTAAAAGCTCTAACCACACGGAATTATTATCATTTATTTGCACTTCTAATCCCAAATGCTTATCAATGTGTGGCAAAAAGCTATTTGGGCAAGTATGCGTGATGACTATGTCGATATTGCCTTTAAAATTTGCTAGATTTTGGAGGGCGTATTTTACTTGCGATTCGGTGATATTTTCTGCCTCCCACCACGAAACATTACGCACTCTATAAGCCACATCAATGCTTTTTGCACCACCCATTGTAAAGATATTGCGCCCTGCGATTCGATAAATCTCACCGCGCTTTAAATGATAGCATTTATCTTTGATATATTCGCCGACATTGCCACCAAATCGCTTGATGCTTTTTAGCTTTGATAGTCGATTGAAATTTTCGTGATTGCCGTCAATAAATAAAATCTCACAAGGCAATTTTTTAAATTCTTTTATAAACATAAATTCATTTGAATCAACTTCATCACTCCAAATCACACCAAAATCGCCACAAATTATTATAAAATCATTTTGCTTGTAAGATTCATCAATCAAAAAGACTTTTTCTATATCTGCTATGCCGTGCGTATCGCCGAAAATATAGAGGGTGGATTCGCTATTTATTGCATTGTGAGTTTGCATAGAGATACCTTTAAAAATTTAATGCAAAAAGTTATCTTTTATTTTGAAATTTTAAAAACCATTTGGGTGGATTATTTTCCATTGCTGAGCCTTGAAAGGCACTTGCACTTATCATTTCCAAACTATCCACATTCCACGAATCTAAATTTTGATTAAAACTCTTTGCATTTTGTAAAATCATTACACAAAAAGATAATTTTACAAAAAAATAATAGTGGAATTTTAACATAATTTTTGGACAATTTTTTGTCTGCTTTTTATGTTTAAATTACATTTTTAAATATTTAGAAAGGCAACATAATGGATTTAGATAAAAAATTGCTTGAATCTGCAAAAAATGGGGATTTTAAAGCCGTAAAAGAATGTCTTGCAAATGGTGCTAATGTGAATGCCAAAGACGCTCACAACTATGATTACACAGCTTTAATGTGGGCTGTGGAAAATGAACATTTAGAAATTGTAAGATTTTTGGCTGAAAATGGCGCAAATGTCAATGTCAAAGATAGCTACGGCGATATGCCACTAACAGAATCTGCATATAATGGGCGATTTGAAATATTAAAAGTGTTGGTTGAAAATGGTGCTAATGTGAATGTCAAAGATAGATTCGGCTACACTGCTTTAGAGCAATCAAAAAGCGATGAAATATGGAATTACCTAAAGCCAAAGACACAAAGCCTAAATATAAATTTAGCTTTAATAAATTTTGCAGGTAATGGTAATTTTCAAAAAGTCAAGTTTTGTCTAGTAAATGGCGCAAATGTGAATGCTGATGATGGCTATAGCAACACTGCTTTATCAATGGCTTCATATAATGGACATTTTAAAATCGTAAAATTTTTAATCAATAATGGAGCTAAATTAAATGATAAAAATAGTAGCATTGCATTGAAATGGGCTTCTATGAATGGGCATTCAAAAATTGTAAAATTTTTGATTAAAAATGGTGTGAATATAAACACCAAAAATGATTACACAACAGCTTTAATGTGTGCTGCCGAAAATGGGCATTTGGATATAGTGAAAATTTTAGTGGCAAATGGTGCTAACTTGAATACTAAATCTTACTATGGAAAATGCACTGCCTTAATGTATGCTTCACGCAATGGACATTTAGGTGTGGTAAAATTTTTAGTCAAAAGCGGTGCTAATGTGAATGCAATGGGCGATTATAGAACGGCTTTAATGTATGCTACCGAAAATGGACATTTGGATATAGTGAAATATTTAGTAAAAAGTGGCGCAAATGTTAATGCAAAATGCAATAATAGCAATTATACTGCTTTAACTCTAGCTCATCATAACAAACATTTAGAAGTTGTAAATTTTTTGATTGCAAATGGCGCAGATAACCGCTAGATTTATGCAAATCTCACAAACTCTCCACGAATCGCACAATCTCATCTTTTAACTCATCATTTAGCCATTGTGGCTCTATTACCCTGATATGCGGGATATACTCATAGACAAGTGGCTTTATCTCCATAATGTGCGAGATTTCCATCTCCAAAATCAAGCTCCCGTCCCTTTGCGGATATATCATCGCGCCATTTATGCCCTTGCGCTGAAAATATTTGGCGATTTGCGCGTCAATTAGCACTCGCACCAAAAAGGGCGGATTCATATTAAACCACGCGCTATGCGCTTTTTTTAGGCGTGATTCCACCGCCTCATCAATGCTAAATCCACGCTCCAAAGCGCGGAGATTTTCCATATCTTTGAAATAAAATTTCTTAAAAATGTCGCTATCGCCGCTATCAAGGCACAGCACATACCAAAATCCATCGAAATGCGCGAGTTTAAAGGGCTTGACTTCATAACTTTTGCCGTGATAGCTGAATCCTAGCTCCACACGCTCTAAAATCAGCTTTTCGATAAAGTCAAAATGCACCAAATCATCGCTATCCAAACTCTCACTTTGCGCATTTATGTAGATAGGCTGGTCGAGTTGCTGGGTGAGCTTGGTAAGCAGGGGCTTTGCTTTTAGGTAAAAATCCGTGCCGTTGCCCCGTGCAAGTTTGCTTAAAATGCCTAGCACGATTCGCTCATCGCTTTGCAAGTCATCAGTCGCGCGTTTTTTATCGAGGAATAAAAGCTGTCCCACCTTATACGCGCCAAAATTTTTTAGCTCGGCAAAATCCCGCGCAATCGTTTTGGTGCTAACCTCAAACTCACGCGCCAAATCGCCAATGCTAATGCCATTTGCATTTTTAAGTCGTTCATAAAGCAAATTGATTCGCATGGTGCGGGGAGAGTTCATAAATATAACTCCCTAATTTTTTCGTTAAGTTGTCTAATCTTTTTAGCTTCATTGTTAATAAAATTGAATGCAATTTTGTCGGCATTTATAATATGACTATTCCAAAAATCTTTATCTTTACTAAAATCTTTTTCTATACATTTAATTCCTTCTAAGTCAAAATGTTTTTTTTCAAGAATGTCAGCATAAATAGTTGATACTATGTTCTTTATTTTATCATTTATTGGCACATTAAATGTTTCTAAATATATATTGCAATAAAATCTTGATTGCCGATACCAAAAAATACAAAAATAAAAAAATGGTTTTTTGTCGTTCATAAATTTGTCTTCTGCAATAACAATTGCTTTTTGTGTGTTATTTTTTTGTTCAACACTAACAACCCATTCCTCCTTATTGTTTTTAAGTAATTCCCTTATGTTATCAGCAACTTGCTGCTCTAAATATTTATCTGCAATCTTGTTTATATTATTCAAAATCTCAAACGCTACTTCAAAATCCTTTGAATCCTTGAAAAAATCTGCTATATTCATCGTGCTCTCCTTTTTACCTGTGATGATTTGGACTATATCTTTGTAAGATTCTAATGCGTAGTTTAGATTTGCAATATTGCCTACACCGCTTTTGCTTTGGCAAGATTCTATCCATTCTAAAATCTCATTTTCATATAAAACTTTTTTATATCCAATTTTGCCATCTTTGGATTCCAAAAACTCGCCTTTGATTTCCCACAAAAGATTACTATCCTTATTTGTGCGACTATTTCGGCTAGGCTCTCTATCGTGCAATGTCAAAAATATAACAAAAATATTTTCATACTCCACACTCTTATTTTCTGCTCCATTGCTATGGATTGTTTCAATAAAAGTTGCGATTTGATTTGGCTGGTCTCCTGCGTTGATTTTATTTTCAATGATAATATGCTTTGTGTCATTAAAAATATACAAATCAATATAATCAGATTCCTTTTTTACTTGGGCGTTTGTAGTGCTGCCAAACCACTCTTTTAATCCCAAAACTTCCAAAAATAACGACAAAAACAAATCATCTTGGTAATGCTCACCATTTGTATCAAGCAATGAATATATAAATCCGCTGTGCATATTTACTTCATTATATGGATTTTGCACGGCTTTTAGCGGATTATAATCATTGTTTCCGCGCTTTTTGCTTTCATCTGCTTTGGCTAAATACTCGCCGAATCTACGCATAAAATCATCAATGTTGCTCATTTTCTACTCCTTAAAAATTTAATATAAGTTTGAATTATAACAAACTAAACTTAATCATTTCCCACCGCCTCCCTTAGCTTTTCTAGCACTTTTAGCATTGCCAAAGTATCTAACTTGCAGTATGCCAAAAGCGCATTGCGATACGCCTCACGCTCCGATTCGCTCATCGCTTTGCAAGTCATCAGTCGCGCGTTTTTATCCTCTTTTTCCCGCATTTTTTTGCATTTTCCGCATTCTTATCGGCGTTTTTATTCGTGTTTTATTCGCATTTTGTCAAAGCACAAAAGCTGTCCCACCTTATACGCGCCAAAATTTTTAGCTCCGTAAAATCCCGCGCAATCGTTTTGGTGCTAACCTCAAACTCACGCGCCAAATCGCCAATGCTAATGCCATTTGCATTTTTAAGTCGTTCATAAAGCAAGTTGATTCGCGTGGTGCGGGGTGAGTTCATAACACGGATTCCTTTATTTAAATATTTTCTTTAAAGAATTTAAAAAGCCTTTGATAAATTTCCTCGCCTCGTTTTTCAATATCCTCTTTTAACCAATCATCTTTGGGATAGTTTGCCAACTCTTGCGCCTCCAAAATTTTTGATTCTTTTCTATAAAAAACTTTTTTATCATCAAAATATTTATTGCTTGCCAAAATGTTACATTTTTTCTCAAGCCACATTTTATTGCCTATAGATTCTATATATCGCTTTGCCTCATCTTTATCCTCCCAACCTGTATAATTTTTTCTCCATTTGGTTGTTTGTGGGTGGATATGTTCAATTTGCCATTTTTCCCAATTGTCAAATTTTTCATCTTCGTATTTAATTATAAGATTAAGTGTAATCAATGACGGTATCAGCCTATTAGCTCTAAAAAATTGTTCTTTGAATAACGATTCGTTTTCTAAAATCTGTTTAGATTTTGTGCCAAAATCTAAATTATCGTTTTCATATAAAGAAACATAGGCGTTGAATATAAGTGGTTTTATGACTGCTATGGTTGGTTTGTCCATAAAAGTAACGAGCAAATTTGCAATTATTTTAGATAATACCTCATCAATTTTTTTGAAAAAGTCAATATTTTTATCTCTGCAATATAAATAGAGGACACTATCCAAATATTTCCAAAAATCATTAGGAAATTCCCACAATACTTTATAAAATTGTAGTGCCCTTTGGCTATACTTAGTATCATAACTGCCACTCCAATACTCGCTTAATTCCTTAATATCCTCCATAGTTTCAGGTTTAGCTAAAATTCCTTTATACTTCTGCATAAAGAAAGGTCGCAAACCAATAACATTATCCTTTTCACCGTTTTTAGCACGAATAATGTGCATATATTGTTGAAACAAAAATTGTATGTCTGATTTAAATTCAATTTCTTTCCAATTATCTATAAATTCCTTT
>JBNMHH010000023.1:0-13015 GCA_050872665.1 Helicobacteraceae bacterium | reverse complement strand
GCTTAATTTAGATAAAGATTCGCGCAAAAATTTATCGATTCGCATTTGAATCGCCATAAATCTTTGGCGAATCTAAACGAATCTGTGTCGAATCTTAATCGAATCTAGCGCGAATCCAAATGCGAATCTTTGATGAATCTTGTGGCGAATCTAGCGCGATTCGCCCTACACCACCGCTTTGCCCTGCCATTTGCGCGATTTCCAGCGGTATGCGTTGCAAAGTCCGCGTAGCCACTCATCAGAGCAAAATCCTATCCAAATCCCCACGATTCCAAGCCCAAAGTGAAAGCACAAGATATATCCCACAGGTAGCGAGACGCCTAGCATAAAGACGATTCCTGCGAAAAATGGGAATTTCGCATCGCCACTTGCGCGAAGGCTATTTACCATTACAATATTAAATGTGCGCCCGATTTCTAGCACGATTGAGAGTGTGAAAAGTGGCAACATTATTTCACGCAGGGCAGATTCAAGCCCGAGCCTATCCATTATGAAATGTTTTGAAGCGAAAAATACGATGACAACGATAAAAGTCGCCATTATGCTAAAATAAAGCACTCTCCAAGTGTGTTTGTAGGCGATTTCTAAGTAATGTGCGCCCACTAATTTGCCGATGATGATTTCATTTGCAATCGAAAATGCCTGTCCTGTTAGCATTATTAGCATTGAGATTTGAAAGTAAATCGTCTGCACACTCGCATTTTCCGCGCCTAGCGAATACACAAAGCTAAGGGCGATAGTGTATTGCACAATCCATATAAGATTTTCTCCCGCGCTAAAAGAGCCGATTCGCAAGACTTTGGCTAGGACATCGCGCTGAAAGCTAAAAAGCTGTTTCAAAGAAATGGTAATTTTTAGCTTAAAAATTATCACACTTAGCAAAATCAAAATTGATACGATTCGCCCGATAATTGTCGCCAAGCCCACGCCCCAAAGCTCCCAATTCGTGTGATTTAGCGTGTAGTAGTTGCAACAAACAGAGATGATATTCATCACAAGGCTTGTGAGCGTAACAAAATACGCCATATTATACACGCGCACGATACTTGCAAGGACGATTCCAAGTGCGTCAAAAAAGAGGCAAATTCCTAGCATTTTTAGATAAATATGCGCTTGTTCAAATTGTGCGGACGGGACATTTAGCGCAGATAGCAATAATTCGCCGTGCCATAGAATGATTCCACCGCACACTAGCCCCAAAAGCGAGTTTAGCGATAAACTTTGATGCATTGCTTTACTCGCAAGATTCGCGTCCCTTGCGCCGATAGCCTGTGCGATTACCACGCTACAACCCACGCTTAAAAAGCTAAAAATGGTGATAAATAAGTCAAGCACTTGATTCCCCGCGCCCATCGAGCCTACGAGGTAGCTTGAGTGCTTGGAAACCATATAAGTGTTTATCATCAAGGACAAATAGCGCAAAAACATTTCAAAGAAAATGGGAATAGCAAGTGCGCGAATCGATAGCCGTTTTGACAAATTTTAGCCTTTTTGTGGATTTAAAAATTAAACGCGGAATTTTAGCACAAAAATTAGATAAATTATGGCAGATATGTTTATACTTTGCGAATCGCCTCAAATAGCGCGAATCGCAAGTCATCTAAGCCCATTTTTTGCAAACTTGAAATGTGCGTTAAAAATTTTTGTGGATTATTTAGCTTTTTTAAATGCGCCTCCAAGTCCGCTATATCGCGTAAAAAATGCGGATTTAAATTCTCTGCAATGTCGCTTTTAGATAGCACAATGCCAAAATTTCGCCCAAAAAGTTCGTTTGAAAAATTCGCTAACTCTTTGCGTAGCGTCTTAAACTGCGCTAACACGCTATTCTCACGCGTAATATCTAGCACGAATAGTAAAAATTTCGTCCGCTCAATATGCTTTAAAAACTGCACTCCAAGCCCCTTGCCACCACTTGCGCCCTCTATTATGCCCGGAATGTCCGCCATTACGAAAAAGTGCAACTCATCGACTTCCACAACGCCCAAGTTTGGGATTAAAGTGGTGAATTCGTAGTCCGCGATTTCGGGCTTTGCGTTTGATAGCGTGGCGATAAGCGTGGATTTGCCGACATTGGGGAAGCCCACTAGCCCTACATCGGCGATTAGTTTTAGCTCTAATTTTATGTGGCGCGATTCGCCTTTAATCCCGCTTTGTGCGTAGGTGGGCGTTTGGCGCGTGGCGTTTTTAAACCGCGCATTGCCCATTCCGCCCTTGCCACCTTTTAGGATTGTGATTGCGGAATTTGGCGTGTTTAAATCCGCGATTAGCACACCGCTTTCAAAGTCAAATATTTGTGTGCCTAGCGGGACGGGGATAATGAGATTTGCACCATTTTTGCCCGTGCAGTTGCGTGAGCCACCTTGCGCCCCATTTTGCGCCTTGTAATGTTTTTTGCCACGAAATTTTGAGAGCGTATCGGCGTTGCTATCCACTTCAAAAATTATATCGCCACCCTTTCCGCCGTCCCCACCATCGGGTCCGCCTTGAATGACGAATTTTTCGCGCCGAAAGCTAACCGCTCCTGCGCCTCCGTTGCCTGAGCTGATGAAAATATCTACGCTATCTACAAACATTTTTAAATTCTTGCATTATTTTGCATTGCGAATCACTTGGCAGATTCGAGCAATTTTTCTAATCTTTCGATGATTTGCGGTTGATATTTGCTGATGATTTTCTCACCTGCGATTGCGCCCTCTTTTGTGAGAGTGTTTTGCAATTTTGCCATTTTTTTGCCCACAGGCGTGGAATAAAATGCGATTAACTCGGCTAATTCGCCCTGCGAATAGTGCTTTTTATAAGCCTCAAAAAGATATTTTTCATACTCTGGCTTTGCCTTTTGAAAAACCTCTCTAATTGCGCCCACAAGCCTTGCTTTCGTATTTTTGCTAAAATCCGCACCAATCATAATGACGGCTTGTTGCTCCAAGCTATGCGCCAAATACTGCTCATCGATTATCAAATCAAAAGATTCGCTTAGCCCTGAAACCTCCGCGAATCGCGCGAAAGTCTCCTCATAACTCTCAGCAAAACTATGCGTAGTCGATGACAAAAGCAACGCAACAAAAAATGCAAATCTTTTCATAGATGAATCCTAAAATTTTTAAGGCGCAAATGCGAATCGATTAGCACGAATCGCGCACGATTCGCCACTGCGGATTCGCACTCGAATCGGCATTTATATGATTCGCCATCGAATCAGCAACGAATCCCACGCGATTCGCCCTCGATTCGCGCCTTAATTTTGTGGTAAAACGGAGACTTTTTTGCGGTTTTTATCTTTGCGCGAAAAACTCACAACGCCATCGACAAGTGCGAAAATCGTGTGGTCTTTGCCAAGCCCCACATTGCTCCCTGCGTGGATTTTCGTGCCTCGCTGTCGCACGATGATATTTCCTGCGCGGACAAATTCCGAGCCAAATTTCTTAACGCCAAGTCTGCGTCCCGCAGAGTCGCGGTTGTTTTGGGTGCTGCCCTGTCCTTTTTTATGTGCCATTTATCGCTCCTTATTTGTTGATTTCTAAAATCCTCACGCGTGTAAAGTCGCGTCTAAAGCCTCGCTTTGTCTTGCTATCCTTGCGTCTGCGCTTTTTAAAGGTGATTACCTTTTTTCCGCGCCCGTGATTGATAATCTCAATCTTTACCTTAGCATTTGGCACAAACGGCGCACCAATGGTGATTTTCTCGCCCTCTACCAATGCTAACACTTCGCTTATTTCAGTGCTTGATTTTGGCTCAAGGTCTAATCTATCAAGTAGCAGAATGTCCCCTACTTGCGCCTTGTATTGTTTGCCTCCATTCTTAAATATTGCTTGCATTAGCTTATCCTTGAATTTTAAAATAAAAGTGCGAATTTTATAATAATTTGGATTATTTTTTACTTAAAAATCTATATTTTATAGTATAATTTCGCATTTTTTTAAAATCAAATGCAGATTCGTAAGGGAGTGCGATGAAAAAACTTGTATTTTTTGGATTGATTTTCTTTGGTGTGTGTAGCGCGAATCTAAGCGCGAATGAGATTTATAATTTGGTAGATGAATACCGCAAAGGCGGAATTTCTAATATCAAATCCACGCTAGAGAAATACTTTTTGGATAAAAACTATTGGAGCAATTATCTTGCAAAAAAGGACACGCGATTCGGGTATTTTGAAAATATGAATTTCATATTTGTCGCTTCTAAGTCAAAGGCTAATTTGGCTCTTTATAAAATCGATGGAAATACAATAAATTTGCTAAATCAAACAAGCGCAATTTTTGGCTCAAATCAAAATGACAAAGCCGTGCAGGGCGATTTAGCCACGCCAATCGGCGCGTATGATTTGACGGAAAAATTAAAGAATTTAGACCAATATTATGGACCACTTGCCTTTGTAACTGCATATCCAAATCTCTATGATAGATTGCAAAAAAAGACGGGTTCTGGCATTTGGATTCACGGAATGCCATTAAATGGGGAGCGTGATAATAATACGCGCGGTTGCATTGCTATTGATAACACCACGCTAAAGAAGTATGAATCTACGATTGATTACCAAAAAACGATTTTAATCACCTATCCAAACGAAGTCAAAGAAGTCTCTAAAGACGCCCTTGCCACGATATTACAAGGGATTTTTGTGTGGCGCGATGCGTGGATAAATAACGACTTGGATTTGTATTTGAGCTTTTATGATAATAATTTCGTGCGATTCGATGGTATGAAAATTGCGCAGTTTAGGGACTACAAAAAGCGTGTGTTTGCCAAAGATGAAAGCAAAACTATCGACTTTAGCAACATAAATATCGCGCCATACCCGAATCTAAACGGGTTAGATTTGTATCGTGTGCGCTTTTTGGAGGACTACAAGGCAAAGGGCGGATATAAATTTAATGGCATTAAAGAACTGTATGTGGTGGTAAGTGCGAATAAAATGCGCATTATGGTGGAGCGATAGATAATTAAGTGATTTTGTGCAAAATGTATTTCTTTTTAGCAGATTCGTGGCAAAATTTCCCCTTGCGGGTATTCCAAATATCGCTTAATGCCTAAATCGCTTTTTAGCACCACGCGATTTTCGGTATTTTCACCCACACTATCCACAAAGCCTATGATTTGTGCGTTTTTGCCAAGTTTGTGCGTTTTTAAAAGTGCGAGTGCTTTTTCCGCGCATTCATTTGGCACAGCAATTACGAAAACGCCCTCATTTGCGAGGCTAAAAGCATCAATCCCCAAAATCTCGCACACGCCACGCACCTCGCTGCTTATAGGAATCGCACTTTCGCCAATCTCAATAGCGCAATTTGACGCCCTCGCCCATTCATTTAAGGCAGAGGCGATTCCCCCGCGCGTAGCGTCCCTAATGGCGTGAATCTCAATGTCGTTTTTGATTAGCAACTCTACCAAACCCCAAAGATTCGTGCAATCGCTTTGCAAGGAATGCTCCAAAGTTATGCCCTCCCTTTCGCAATAAATACACGCGCCGTGTGCGCCGATTTCTCCGCTTACGATGATAGAATCGCCCCTTTGCAAATTTTTCGCGCTAATGCCCTCCGCCAAAATTTCGCCGATGATTGAGGTGGTGATAAAAATCCCACTAGGCGCGTTATTATCGCGTCTCTCGATAACTTTTGTGTCCGCTGAGATTAGCGAAATCCCTGCATTTTTCATCTCCACCGCCATTGAATGTGCGATTTTTTCTAAATCCGCGATTTTAAAGCCCTCTTCGATGATAAAACTAGCACTCAAATATTTGGGTTTTGCGCCCATTACGGCGACATCATTGGCACTTCCGCACACACTTAGTTTGCCTATGTCGCCACCGCTAAAAAAAATGGGCGTGATTGTAAATGAATCAATGCTCGTGGCGTATTTTTTGGAGTGAGATTCGCTAGATTCGCCGATTTTGGCACGAATCGCTGAATCGGCACTAGATTCAAGGACGGATTCGGCATTAGATTCAAAGCCAGATTCGCCAAAAAGCCCAGCGTCTTCGCTTCCATAAGCATTATCAAAATGCTTTAAAAAAACTTTGATTAGCTCACTATTTTCCACTCCGCCGTTGCCTTGCGCTAACAAAACTCTATCTTTCATCAAAATGCGCCACCTTTTTTGTGATTTTTTTAAGCAAGTATAATCAATTTAATGTTAAAATCCCGCATTTTTTATTTTACGGGGGCAAAATGCAAGTAGAAATGTTACAAGCAAAACTGCACCGCGCGACAATCACCGATGCGAATCTCAACTATCAAGGCTCAATCACCATTGATAGCGCACTTTTGCAAGAGGCGAATTTACGCGTAGGACAAAAGGTAGAAATCGCAAATATCAACAACGGCGAACGATTTAGCACCTATATCATCAAAGGCGTTGCGTATAGTGGCACAATTTGCCTAAATGGCGCGGCGGCTAGAAAGGCGCAGGTGGGCGATAAAGTCATCATTATGGCGTATGCGAGTTATAGCGAATCAGAGCTAGAAAATTACGCGCCCATAATTTTACAGCTTGGCGAAAAAAATGAGATTATCGCGCGTAGCACGGAACTATAAAGGAATCAAAAATGTTTAATCCCAATGATTTTAGCAATATGTTAGAGCAGATTCAAAGCAATATCAAAAATATCGAGGAAAAAAACGCAAACACCATTTACACGGCAAAAAGTGGCGGTGGGCTTGTGAGCGTGAGCGTAAATGGTAATAGCGAGGTGGTGGATTTAAATATCGACAAATCGCTTTTGGAGGATTTGGAGGCGTTGCAGATTTTGCTAATTGGCGCAATCAACGAGGCTCTAAAAAACGCAGAAAACGCAAAGAAAAATAGCGCAATGGAGATTTTGGGTGATTTTTCGCCGTTTAAGTAAAATCGCTTTAAATAGATTCGCTAGATTCGCTTTACGCAGATTCGCACCAAAAGGATTTACGCGATTCGCATTTTTTGCGCTGTGTGTGTTATTTATTCTCTGTGGCGCGAATCTTGCGACTTTAAACGCTTATGATTTTAGCAAATGCAAGGAATTTTATTTAAACACTTCGCAAATTTTTACGCTTGAAATTAGCGCAAATGGCGTGGATTCCACCAAAGAGATTCGCGCTTTTCACATTGGTGAGGGCAAATATCTCGCATTTATCGGCGAGGGAATTGATAGCATTACAAACGAAAATGTCCTATTTTACGATAGATTCGTAGGACTTGCGCTTTTTAGTGGCAAAAAAATGACGCCAAAATATGATTTGCTCCCTATCACAAAAAGCGTCCAATCGCTCCCACTTGCGGGAATCACAAGCGATTCGACTACGCAGGGCAAAATTTTATCTACACAAAAATCCCTAAAAAATAAAGCGCAGTTTTCGCGCTCAATCCCGCCAAATGCGATTTTAAGCGATATTTGCTATCAAAGCTATGGCATAAGTGTGGGGGCAAATCGCTTTATCGACAAAGCCTATATCACGCGCTTTTTGGCAGAAAAAGGTGCGCGGATTTATAGCGACATTGGCTTTGAAATAGAGGCGAAAAATGGCGCATTAATCATAAAATCTATCAATCCATTTGTGGAATTTAAATTTGTTAGGATAGTGGATTCAGGCGCGAATCAGGCGAATCAAACAAATCGCACGAATCAAAAAAGCGCGAATTTGGCGAATCAAACAACCGAAAATATCACAAAATCGCTACTTATAGGCGATGAGATTGTGGCAATTAACGGCATTAGCGTAAAAAACGCCGATGAATTTTTCGACATTGCCTCCACGCTTGAGATTGGCAAAAGGGCTACGATTCGCGTTCGGCGTGGAAATATCATTATGGAATTTGCCTTTATGCCACTAAGGCGGGAGCGCGGATTTGATGAGAGTGGGACGCTGCTTGATTTTTTTGGCATTGTGGTTGATGAGCGACTATTTGTCATTCGTGCGCCCATTGATTCAATCTTTAAGCGAGGCGATAGGATTTTGCGCCTAAATCAAATCATTGTCGGCAATAAAGCCGAGCTAAATAGCGCGATTTGGCGCGTGTTGCGAAGCAGACAAGATTTTTCATTTTTGCTAACGCGCAAGGATTTTGAGTTTTTTATCACTTTTAAAAATGAGGTTAAATGAAGCGATTTGATAAGGTTTTAGGGGATTTTGAGCGATATTTGCAATGGCATAGCACAAAGATTATGCGCAGTTTTCACCCAAACTTTGAGGGCGCGTTTTGGGAAATGGTGCAAAATGGTGGCAAACGATTTCGCCCTGCGCTACTTTTTTGCGTGGTTTTGGCGAAAAGCCCAAAGGCGATTTACCGCGCATTTCAAGTCGCTTTAGCAATCGAATCGCTCCACACTTATTCGCTAATCCACGATGATTTACCCGCTATGGATAATGCCTCCCTGCGCCGTAATCACCCCACTTTGCATACCAAATACAGCGAGGCGGACGCGATTTTATGCGGTGATGGGCTAAATACTTATGCGTTTTATTTGATTTCACGCGCAAATTTTAGTGCCAAAATCCGCGTAAAATTAGCACAATCACTCTCTTTTGGTGCATTGAAAATGGTTCTAGGTCAAGCACTTGATTGCCACTTTGAAAATACAAAATTGCCCCAAAAAAAGTTAGACTTTATCCATACAAATAAAACCGCTCATTTAATCGCCTCATCGCTTGAAATGGGCGCAATCATCGCCAAAATGCCTAAGGTTGAGCGCAAAAAACTCTATGATTTTGGGCTAAAGCTAGGATTATTTTTTCAGATTCGCGATGATATTTTGGATAAAACTTCCACAAGTGAAGGCAAAAGCGCAAATGTCGATGAAAATAAAAATAGCTATGTGAATCTGCTAGGGCTAAAAGGTGCGCAAGACGCGATGGATTCGCTACAAAAGACGCTTTTAGATTCGCTCAAATCGCTAGATAAGGAAATCGCAAAAAACTTGTATTATTTGCTAAATAAATATTTGCTAAAAGGCTAAAAGTAAAGGATAAAATAATGAAAAATATTTTGATTACAAACGATGATGGCTACGAATCGATTGCGTTAAAGGCACTTGTGGGCGCATTGCAAGGATTGGGGCGCATTATTGCCGTTGCACCAGCGAGTGAAAAATCCGCCTGCGGACACGGGCTAACGCTCACGCGCCCCTTGCGATTCATCAAAGTGAGCGAGGATTTCTACAAATTAGATGACGGCACACCCGCAGACTGCGTGTATTTGGCACTAAACACGCTTGGAATCACGCCAGATTTAATTATTTCTGGCATAAACATAGGCTCAAATATGGGCGAAGATGTAACTTACTCAGGCACCGTTGCAGGGGCAATGGAGGGCGCAATAAGAGAGATTCCCTCAATCGCACTCTCACAAATCGTAGATGACAAAAACGAAGTCTTTGAAGGCGATTTCGCCCTTGCCAAAGAAGTCTCGCGCGATTTGGTGGAGAAAATATTAAATGGCACATTCCCGCTAAATGGGCGAAAACTGCTAAATGTAAATATCCCAAAAGTCAAAAAAGACGCATACAAAGGCGTAAAAATCACACAATTAGGCTATCGAATCTATGGCAATGACGCCCACCTGCGCCGAAATCCGCGTGGTGAGGAATATTATTGGCTAGGATTGCACCCACTTGCTTGGAATGAGAGAGTGGAAAATAACTCGGATTTTTCGGCAGTTTTCGCAGGATATACCAGCATAACGCCCATAATGCTAGATATGACAAGCTATGATGACATAAAAGCACTTGAATCGTGGGTGAGATAAAAATAATATCCACACATAAAAATTTTAAAACACACCATAAAATTTAGATTTTACTTGAAATCCACGCAATAAAATTTTGCAAAATAGGAATCGCTGAAAATATCGCAGCGATAGCAGACAAAATCGCCACCCAATACATTATATAATTCAAATTTTCTTGTCGTTCATCGCTGACAAGTTGCGTAACGCGCGATATAGTTTCCTTTAGCTCATCGTGTTTGTCCTGCACCATATATTTTTGCGATATATCCTGCCAAATTGCCATTAGAGCGGATTTATCTACCTGCACTATGGGAATATTGTGATATGAATGCAAATCAAAATTACACACTTCTTCGTAAGACTTTTTTAGCTCATCATATAGCTTTTTATTGGCTTGTTTTGCCTTACTAAAAGGTAGCCATTTATCTAGTGGCTTTTTGATTGCGTTGATTGTTTTACGCTTTTCATTTGCGTCTCTAGCATTTTTACCAAGCTCGTCCATTTTTGTATTGTAGGCTTTGGCAATCATATATACATTTAAAATATCCAAAATATCATTTTGATTCGAGCCTTTTTGTATCCATACAATCATAGTTTGATTACTAAATGAAATGCTTAGCTTATTATCATAAAACTTTGTGTTGCTATTATATTTTTTATCTTTTGTTATATCTATATCTTTAATTTGGATTTCAAAACTAATATTTGTCCTTTTGATTCCATTTGCTAATATATTATTACCTTTTTCTACCATAAACTTATATCCAAGCACCTCATAAAATGCAAAATCCCACAGCCACCCATCACGGCTTCCTTCATAGCCCATTTTCTCTATATCATCAAAAGCATATATTTTAAAATTGCTTTTATTTTCTTTGGATTTATCGTCATTCTTTTTATGTGGTGCTTTCGCAAAAAATATATTATAATCCTTTAAAATATTTTTAGGAATCCACTCTTCTAAAAATTTTATCTTATTATTTTCGCTCAATCTAAAATCTTTTATATTATTTAAATTGCATTCAACTTGCGTGATTCGATATACACATTCATTGGGCTTTAATTTACTAGGTATTAGATTGCTTTCATCGCTTTCTAATCTACTATATTGTGTCATATCCTTTTTAGTGCAATATTCTGGTATTTTCCACACAGATAAAAAGTTAATGGCTAATGACGAAGTAACTTCAAACATACTATCCATAGATTTTACCTTGCCTAGCTTATCGCCCCAATCGCTTAAATCTTGGTTAAAACTCATCGCACCATTAAACATTTCACTCATATCCACCACATTTGACACATTCCACGAGTCTAGTGGTTGATTAAATTTTAGTGCAACTTGAAACATACCACTCATAAATATTACATTTGACACATTCCATGAATCCAAAGGTTGATTAAAACAATCTGTGCCCTTAAACATTTCACTCATATCTGTTACGCTTGAAGTATCCCACGAATCTAGTGGCTGATTAAATGATTTTGCCCCACTAAACATTGCACTCATAATTGTTACGCTAGATACATTCCACGAGTTTAGTGGCTGATTAAAATTAAATGAGCCCATAAACATACCAGCCATAGATTTCACCTTGCCTAGTTTATCGCCCCATTTGCTTAAATCTTGGTTAAAATTGCTATTAAATTGAAACATTCCACTCATATTCTCTACATTTGACACATTCCACTTATCTAATGGCTGATTAAACTTAGTAAAGCTAAACATACCGCTCATATCCACCACATTTGACACATTCCAATCATTTATATTTACATTAAATTTTTCTACTTCATAAAACATACCATTCATATTTTTTACACTTGATACATTCCACTTTTCAATCCCGCTAAAATCTTTTCTTTTAATCTTGTAAGCTTTAAAACAAAATAATTGCGACATATCCTCAATCGCACTTGTATCTATGTCGCCCAAATTCACGCTATTATCTTGCAAAAGTGCTTGTAGTTGCGATTTGTCTAGTGGCTTATATTTGCCATCGCTATTTCTAAGGACATTTTTACGAATTTTACATAATTCATTGTTATCAAACATAGCTTCAAAACGCTTAAGGGATTCATCATCTGAAATTACTTCCAAATCATAATACCATTTTGGCGCATTATCCTCCAATGGCGAATCATCAAATATATGAGAATATTCATCTATTTTTAATATATTTGAAACATTCCACGAATCTAGCGATTGATTAAACGACTCTGCTTCATTAAACATTGTATCCATAAGAGTCAAATTTGAAACATTCCATTTACTAATATCAGCATTAAAGTGTTCTGCCTTCTCAAACATACCGCTCATATCTGTTACTCTTGAAGTGTCCCATTTTTCAATTCCGCTAAAATCTTGTCTCTTACTCTCATAAAATAAATACGACATATCCGTAATCGCGCTTGTATCTATGTCGCCTAGATTCACGCTCAAATCTTGCGTAAGTGATTGTAACTCTTCGCTTGTCGTGGGCTTATATTTGCCATTATCCTTATGAATATTGGGGCGTATTTCTTTTAAATGCTCTTTATATTCATCTGCCGTTTTGACATTTCTCTTACTTGCCTGTTCAAATCCTTTTGCAATTATTTCACTAATTTCACGCTCAAACTCATCTTGTGCTAACTTTTTTAGCTCATCTTTTGTTTTGGGGCTATATTTCGCCATTTTATGTCCTTTTGCTTGTAGATTTTGTGTGGAATTGTGGCGTTATTTGGCTGAAAAATCTATTAAATTTACCCTTCCACCTAATGCCACTTTATGCAGTGAAATCGCTCTTTGCCACGCGTGATTTTGGCGAGTTTTACTAGCTCTACGCGACATTTTTTGGCGATTCGTCTTAATCGCACTTCATCACGCTTTGCTATCGAAAACAAAAACTCATATTCCTCGCCACTTAAAGCGTTAGCACGATTTATGCGCTTATAAAACCTAAATCCCACGCGATTTAGCACACTTATGCGATTTAGCTCATTAAATAGCCCATCTGAAATATCCATTCCACCACGCACAAAACCCAAAATCTCATAGATAAATTTCGCGTGTAGCGTAGGGGTGAAAAACTTCGAGCTATGAGCGATTTTCCCACCACGATACAAATATCGCATATCTTTTAGGGCGCGTCCCAGCGGATTTTTACGCGTTTGCGTGTGAAAAACAATATCGCCCACCTTAAAATTACTTCGCAAAATAGGGCGTTTGGGTGCAGCGCCTATCATCGTAATGGCGATATTTAGCTTACTATCCTTAATCGTGTCGCCACCGATGATCTTTATGCCAAACTCTTTGCATACCACACTAAATCCGCGT
>JBNMHH010000022.1:0-13354 GCA_050872665.1 Helicobacteraceae bacterium | reverse complement strand
TATGCAAAGTATTTTCCGCATTGTAAAGATTCGTGCGAGATTGTCTGTCCGTTGTTTTCTACCGCACCACAGACGAGACTAAGCGTAAAAGATGATAAAATATTTGCTGATTATAGGCAAATCAAAGATACACTAAATCAATTAAAAGGAAAAATAAGATAAAAAAGTTTTAAAGAAACATATTTAGCTTTTATGCTAGGGATTATGCCGATACAATAGGTTTGAGCGGATAGTGGGGTGGACAAATTGGTAGGTGAGGCACTTAATGGTAATTTAGAAAAAGGCAAATCACTAATTGAGTAAAGCACAAATATAAATTTCAAGACAAATGATAACAAAACTGCTTAAGCGTAGCAAAAATAAATGCGACAAAAAAAGTGCTACGAAATGTAAGAGAACAACATTTTTCTAATCGTAGATTCGCGCTTTTAGCACGAATCGCATTTGCGATTACAAAGATTCGCGCCCTAAAAAGCGCGAATCTTTTAAAAATCTAAAGCCCAAAAGCCCCTATTTTTTATCTTTTTTATCCTTTTTCTTATCATCTTTATCATCTTTTTTTTCTTTTTTGGAGAAAAATGACGCTTGAGAATACAGCGTTACTATCGTGGGGTCGGCGAGTAAGCAGACTTTTGTCTGGTCTTTGTCATCGTAATCCACTTTTGATAGCAAATCCCGTGCGATATTGATTCGTGCGCGTTTTTTATCCGTAGAATTCACCAAAATCCACGGAGCCTCCGCAGTGTGTGTGCGTGAGAACATTTTTTGGAAAACCTCTGTGTAGTCGTCCCAAAGATTTAGCGATTTATTATCAATGGGGCTTAGCTTCCACATTCTAAGCGGGTCGGTTTTGCGTCTCTCGATACGCCTTTTTTGCTCACTGCGCGAAACATTTAAAAAGTATTTAAACATAATCAGTCCGCTTGAAATTAGCATATTTTCGAGGTTTGACACCTGCATAATAAATTCTCTATATTCCTCCTGTGTGCAAAATCCCATTACGCGCTCAACTCCCGCGCGGTTATACCAGCTTCTATCAAAAAGCACGATTTCGCCGGGGCGTGGGAGCTGTTTAAGGTATCGTAAAAAATACCAATCGCGTTTTTCAAGCTCAGTGGGCGCAGGAAGTGCCACGATACGCAATCCCCTTGCATTTAGGCGATTCGTAAGTGCTTTAATCGTCCCACCTTTTCCCGCGCCATCGCGCCCTTCCATAATGATTAACACACGCTTTTTATTATTCATCACCCAAGTTTGAAATTTAATAAGCTCGATTTCGAGTTTATACATTTCATCTTCGTAAAATTTGCGTTTGAAAACCTGCAAATTCCCGCGTTTTTTATACACTTCCTCTACATCTTTGCTATCCTCAGGTCGAATCACAACTTGTTTTGACATATTGTCCTCCTAAAATTTAAAATTAAAAGCGAAATGATAGCATAATAAAGTTGCAATTATCTAATATAAAGCAATATTTTGCAAAAAAATCACGCAACTTTACTCACACCCAATCCAAATAAATATTTGTAATATTTTTAGCCTTTATTTGCGCTTGTAGTGCGTCAATCTTTGCCTTTGGATTGTCAAAGATTCGCTCGTGCGTCTCAACCATAATATACTCGACATTTTTATGCAAATCCTGCGCGATAAACGCCTCTAGCACTTCAAATTCCGCGCCCTCAATGTCTAGCTTGATAAAGTGGATTTTGCTGTGCTTTGCCACTAGCTCCCGCGCATAAGCGCAAAAATCAATCATTTCCACCTCATAGCCCTCACTTTGCAACCCACCATAATCCTCCGCGCTAAACTCCACCACACTCGCACCCTGACTTACGACATCATCAAGGACGCCGTAGAAAATCGCCTTTTGATTGCTAGTGGCAATGGCGGATTCATTCAAAATAAAGCGCGGATTATCTTTGTAGAGATTGCGCAAAAACGCGCATAGATAGACATTTGGCTCAAAAGCGTAGCACACGCCACCACTTGCGAGTGCCACATCGGCAAAGACGCCATTATGACAGCCACCATCGATGAAAACTAGCTCTTCGCCCCTTTGGCTTCGCAAGTAAAAATCATAGAAAATTTTGTGATATTTATGCGCGATATACGCCCGATTTAGCAAAAATTGAAAGTGGTAGAAACTTTTGTGATTTGGATTTGAGATGGAGTTTGGATTCGCGTTAGTGGCTAGATTCGCGCTTGTTATGGGCGATTCCCCCCCCCCTAAATATATCATAAACAACATCAAAATCGCGTTTTGTTTGCTCAAAACTATTTTTTACAAAATCTGCGAATCTCACACTACTTACATACCTAAATAATCTTATCTTGCCTAGATAAAACTCCCTAACTTCGTTATCTTTTCTAACTCTTTTGAACATAATTTCTCCTTTAATATTTAGAATTGAAAGCGTAATTCTATTTACATTTTGCTTAAATCTTTGATAATATCCATTAGGCGATTTGCGTAGCCGTTTTCGTTGTCAAACCAAAGTCCGATTCGCAAAATATTGCCGTTAATGTGAATCAAATCTTTTGGGATTATTGCGCTATGCGAATCGCCGATAAAGTCGCTTGACACGCGCATTTCATCATCAAAGGCGATGATTTTCTCATCAAATTTCAAATCCAAAATATCATTTAGATTCGGCGTGGAATCCAAAAGCAAATCCACATTACTAAAGCACACAAGCGAGGTAGGCACACGAATCGAATCGCCATAAAATCGCCCCGCAACGCCATTTTTTTTGCCTTTGGATTCGCCACCAAAATCGCTTTTAGATTCACCTTTAGATTCGCCACTAGATTCGCCAATCACACGCTCCAAAACATTGCCGATAGTGCTTTTTGTGGGGATAATATTTTGCGTAGCATTGCGCGATAGCCGTTTGTCAAAGGTGTGTGGATTATCTAGCAAATTTTGGTCGCTATTAAAAGGGTGAATCGTGCTGATATTTCCACCCAAAATCTTGTATTTTTTAGCGATTTCATAAATGATAGGCGCAATAGCATTTGAAGTGCAGGACGCATTGGAGAAAATCGCCTCGCCATTGTATTTTTGCCAATTCACGCCCATTATAAAAATGGGCATATTATCCTTTGGCGGTGCGCTTAAAATGACTTTTTTTGCGCCGTTTTGCAGGTAAGATTCAAGCGATTTTGTGCTTAGATTTGCCCCGCTACATTCTACTACAATGTCCGCTCCGCTAAAATCATTTGTGATTTTTATCTCATTGCCATTTGCAAAAAACTTATCTTTTTTACACTCAATTTCACCTTTAAAATCCCCCATTAGCGAATCGTGCTTTAATAAATACGCCAAAATCTCAAAATTTTTTATATCATAAATATGAGAGATTTTTATGTCGCTATGATTCATCGCAAGGCGCAATAATGCCCTACCAATGCGCCCAAATCCGTTTATCGCTACGCTTATCATAATACTTACTTATTTGTATAAAATGGCTTTATTGTGATAGTTTTATTATGCACGATTTCGCCACTTTCTTGCTTTGTATAGACGCTGATTACGGCTTTTTTACTATCCCGCGCTTTTTTTATGGTGGAGGGATTGTCGTTTTTTAGATTCGCGATTTCGACTTTGCGAATCTTTTCCGCAATCTGTTGCTTTTTGACCAACTCGGCGATTTTGCTAGAGTTTGTGGCGTCTTTGTTAAAGCTAGTATTTGTGTATTCGCTCAAAAGCGGTTTGCGCTCTTTTAGCTTAAAATTTGATAGATATTTGGGGATATAAACTTCCAAAATATCGCGCTTTTGGCGGACATTTTCATAGTAATTTTCGGCTAGTTGATTTAATCTTGTGCTTTTTTCCCAGCTAAAGCCCTTATTGTAGGACTTTATCATATCTTTCCAATTACCATTGCGCACTTTATCCCAATATAAAAGCTCATCAATGGCGACTTTGGAGGCAAACTCATCATCGCGGATTAGCATTTCGCCGATGACATTGCGGTTGAATCCATTATCTTTTAGCATTTGGTATCGGCGCAAAACGCCCGGAATTAGCGCGTGATAAAGCCCTGCGCTTGGGTCTGCGAAATTCATACGATACTCCCCAGCACACGATTCGTGCCACGCAATGGCGGCAAGTGTGTAGCCAAGCCCGTATTTTTTGCCGTAATTATAAGCGTAAGCGATGATTTCCTTTTGGTCGTTAGAAAATTCATATACGCTACCGCATTTATTGGTGGGCGATGCGGAAGCGACTATGCAAAAGGCAAAAAGGAGCAAAAAAATTCGCATTTAAAAACCCTTAAAATCTCATTATTTTTTGGTAGAATTTTACTTGATTTTTTATAAAACTCCACTTTTAAAGGAAAATTACTTTGAATACATCGTCATTACTTATCGAAATATTTACAGAAGAGTTGCCCTTCAGCGCGATTAAAAAAGAGTTCGGGAATGTGTTGCCAAAGTTTAGGGCAATGCTAGAGAAATATCGCTTGGGTGGCGATTTGGCAGATAATATTGAGTTTTTTTACACGCCAAGACGCATTATTTTTTATGCTAGAAATTTTCCAAGCAAACAGAGTGATGAAGTTTTGGAATTTTTTGGTCCCCCGCTAAATATCGCTTATCAAAATAATGAGCCTACAAACGCCACAAAGAGCTTTTTAAGCAAACTAAATATTACGCTTGATGAAGTGCAAACAAAGCAAAAAAATGGTAAAGATTGCTTATATTTTGCCAAAAAAGAAAGCGGAGAAAATGCAATAAATTTGTTAGAAAAGATTATAGATGAATTTTTAGATAGCCTAAGTTTTGATAAAAAAATGCGCTGGGGAAGCGTAGAATGCGCGTTTGTGCGTCCGATTCGCAATATTTTTGTGCTTTTTGGCGATTCGTTTGTAAAATTGCCAAACTTAGCGCAAAAATATGAATTCACACAGAGTGCGCGAATCTCGCCTCATAGAAATTGTGAATCTAAAGAAATCAAAAGCACAGAGGAATATTTTGCGTTTTTAGAAAAAAATGCCGTGATTTATTCGCAAAGCGCAAGAAAAGAGCGAATCTTAGAGCAAATAAAAAATTGTGGTTTGGTTGTGGAAATCGATACGGATTTGCTAGATGAAATCGTGGCGATTTGTGAGTATCCAAATGTCCTTATGGGCGCGTTTGATGAGAAATTTTTGGTGTTGCCAAAGGAAGTCATCGTTACTTCGATGAAAATCAATCAAAAATATTTCGCCACCTACAAGGACGAATCGCTACGCGCACTAAATGCCGCGTTTATCGTGGTTTGCAATGCGGTGAATCCTAGCGAACTCATAGTGCAGGGCAATGTCAAGGTTTTAAGCGCAAGGTTAGAAGATGCGCTATTTTTCTACCACAATGACGGCAAATCCTTTAATGCAAAGTCCTGCGATGAGCGACTAAAAAATATCGAGTTTATCAAAAATGGTGGCAGTTTGTGGGATAAAGTGGGACGCGAAAATGCCATTGCAAAGGCGATTTTGGGGCAGATTAGTGAGCGTGGCAAATCTTATAATGGCGAATCTGTCGCAAAAATCATTGAATCACAGGCGCAAATCGCCCACGCGATTTCAATCGCAAAAAACGACTTGCTTAGCGAAATGGTGGGCGAATTTGGCGAGTTGCAGGGCATTATGGGCGGATATTACGCCAAAAATGCGGGGGTAGATTCAAGCGTTTGCGAGGCACTCAAAGAGCAGTATTTGGCGATTCCTAGCGGAATTTTAGGCGGAATCGTGGGGATTGCAAATAGGCTAGATTCGATACTATGCCTTTTTGCGCTAGGCAAAATTCCAAGTGGCTCAAAAGACCCATTTGCCCTGCGCAGGGGAGCTAGTGGGATTTTAAAAATTATTGAAAAATTTAATATTCCACTAGATTTACACACGATTTTTAAGGCAGTGGCGCAAAACTACGGCAAAATCGACATAGCACAGATTGAAGGCTTTTTTTACGAGCGGTTAGAGGGCGTTTTGGAAGTCAATCAATCGCTTATAAATGCCGCTCTCAAAGCGCACAAAGGCGATTTGCTAGATTTAATCAACAAAATAAAAGCACTAAAACTAATCGCACAAAGCCCTAGCATTGGCGACTTTAAGGTGCTTTTCAAACGCGTGGCAAATATTTTGCAGCCCACCAAAGCCACCAAAATCGATGAAAAATTACTCACGCAATCCGCCGAAAAAGCCTTATATGAGAAAATCATCGCCTTTCAAAAGCTACATTTTGCCACTCACAGCGAACGAATCACCGCGCTATTAGATTTTAAAGATTCGCTTTCAATATTTTTTGATGAGGTGCTAATAAATGTGGAAGATTCGCACATAAAAGAAAACCGAATCCTCCTCATAAAGGCTGTTTATGAGGAGTTTTTTAAAGTGGGAGATATAAAGGAAATTTCATTTTAACCAAAAACATACAGAGTTTTAGCAGGTTATTTAAAAACATTGCTTTAAAAACTTTTTAGTTATGGTGGCTCGAGGCGGAATCGAACCACCGACACGAGGATTTTCAGTCCTCTGCTCTACCGACTGAGCTATCGAGCCAAAAAGCTAATGAAATTTCAAAAAAAACACAATTTCGTTTCGCAAAAAATCAAAATTGAAAACGCAATTATAAAAAAAATGCTTTAAATTATACTTAAACGCAAAAATTTTTTGCAAAAATTTATAAAAAAATTTTAAGCGATTCGCGAATCGCTACGCAATACCCGCAAAAATCACATATAAAATTTTAAGAATCTTTATTATAATAATTAGCAAAAATGAGTAAAAATAGCGCAAAATTTAAGTTTTAGCTTAAGGATTCGCCTATAAATTTTTGCAAATTATGAATCTAGATAGCCCAACAAATCCCAACTCTTTGGAACAAATCTTGCTTTAAATTCGCAAATCTTATGCGAAAGGATTCAAAATGGCATTTGAGATTAGCAAGGTTTATGGGATTGTCCATAAGGCGATGGATTACCGCTCTTTGCGACAGGATTTGATAGCGAGTAACTTGGCAAATGTCGCCACGCCTTTTTATCGTCCGCAGGATATTGCATTTGAGGAATATTTGACAAAAGAGGCGAATCGCATTTTTAAAAACGAGCCAAGCAAAGTTTTGCCTTTGGCGCAGACAAATGTGCGACATTTACCGCCCATTGATTACAGCAAAAATCGTCCTACGATTTTTTGGCGCGATGGGCATTTGGCGCGAAATGACGGCAACAGCGTGGATTTAGATGTGGAGACAAGCGAGATGGGCAAAAACTCCGTAATGTATAACGCGCTTGTAAGTTCTAGCAAAAAACACAAAGGAATCTACGCCTACGCGATAGATTCAAGCAAAAATCTCTAATTTAAGGAGGCGAAAATGGCGTTTTTAAGTAGCTTTGATATTAGCGGATATGGGCTAAGCTCACAGAGATTTAGGATAAATATCGTCTCATCAAATATCGCTAATGCAAATTCTACTCGCACCGATGAGGGCGGTCCATATCGGCGTAGAGAGGTGATTTTCAAAGCATTTGATTTTAACAAAGAGCTAAATAGAAAGATTGGCAAGGATAATAATCTACTAAAATACGAAGACCCGCTAAGTGAGGGCGTTTGGGATAAAGAGCCAAAGCCCAGCATTATGAGCGTGTATGTGGATAAAATTGTCCGTGATGATAAAGAGCCGATATTAAAATATGAGCCTTCCCACCCCGATGCCGATGAAAATGGCTATGTGGCGTATCCAAATGTGAATCCTGTGGTGGAAATGGCGGATTTGATTGAGGCGACTAGGGCATATCAAGCAAATGTCGCTGCATTTCAAAGTGCAAAAAATATGGCAAATAATGCTATAATGATGTTTCAAGCATAAAAATTCATAGTTTGTGCGAATCGCACCCGCGAATCGCACAAACGGCAAGTAAAAAAAGGAGAATCTTTATGAATCTAAACAATACAAACATTACAAACAGCGCGAATCCGCTAAAGTTAGATAATATCAAGTTTGATTCAAGCAAAAAAAATACGAATCTAAAAGGCTTTATGGATTCGATGAAAGAGGCGTTTGATGAAGTGAATAAAGCGCAAAAGACAAGCGAACAAGCCCTAGCAGATGTGGCTAGTGGGCAGATTAAAGATTTGCACCAAGCGGCAATCGCCATTGGCAAGGCAGAAATGAGTATGAAAACAATGCTAGAAGTCCGCAACAAAGCCATAAACGCCTATAAAGAAATCCTAAGGACGCAAGTTTAGAAATTTTAAAGTTTAGAGATTTTTAAGATTTAGGCGAATCTTAGCACGGAGGCTAGGCAAAAATATATGCAAAATTACGATGACGCAGACTTTCAGCTGGATTTTGATGATGAGTTTGAAGTAGGACAGAAATACAACAAAGAGCAAGAGCGAGTTAAGCAAATCGAGCATAACTCGCGCACAAATGGCATTATGCTACTTTATTTTTTGCTACTTTTATTTTTGATTTTATTTATAGTGATTTTGTATGCTAATATCACTTCTCACACACGCAAACTCCCCACGCTAGAGACGACTAAAAAAGAGCTTTCGCAACGAGGCAATATTTATAGTAGCGATGGATTTAGCCTTGCAAGTAGTAAAAATCTCTACAAAGTAAGCGTCATTAAAAAAAGTATCGACCCTGAGAAAATGGACTTTTTTATCCGCCTTGTTGCCATTTATAGCGGAATGAGCGAGGAATATTTGCGTCAAAGGCTAAGTGGCAGTGGCAATATCGTGCTATCCTACAACTTAAGCCCAAAAACCGCGCTAAATCTAAAACAGCTTAATAAAAAGCTCATCAAAAATGGCGTTTTCCGCCCTTATGAATATCACGGCAAAATCTATCCCAAATCTGGCTTAGACATTGAAATAAGTGGCGAATCGCGCGAATATCTTTACAAGGACATAATCGAGCCGATTTTAGGCTATACAAATAAACTTGAAAGCGATGGAATCACCAAGCCAAAGGGCATAAAAGGCATTGAGAAGCATTATGACGGGCTTTTAATCTCCAAGCAAGATGGGCTTTATCAAGGCGATAGGGACATTGGATTTAATTTGATTTTATCCAAAAATGCCACGCTAAAACAGCGCATTGACGGCAAAAGCGTGGTGCTAACCATTCCGCTAAAGTTGCAGAAAAAAATCGAAAATATCATCGATGACATAGGCATCGAATCTAAAGAAATCGCCGTGGGAGTTATGGATTCAAACACGGGGCGAATCCTAGCTTTGGCGAGTTCGAATCGATTCGACCCTAAGAAAATCAAATCAAGTGATTATGGTAAGCTAAATCCTAGCTTTGTGGAGCTATCTTTTGAGCCCGGAAGCATTATGAAGCCTATCATTTACTCGATTTTGCTAGAAAAAAGGCTAGTTGCCCCCAATGAAGTCTTTAATCTCCACAATGGCGCGTTTAACTTGGGGCAATATACGATTCGCGATTCACACGCGCAAAAATATGCAAGTGCCGAAAATATCATCGTGCTATCCAGCAATATCGGTATGATTCAAATGGCGCAACGGCTTAAGGCAAAGACTTATCACAACGCGCTGGTGGCATTTGGCTTTTCGCGTCCTAGTGAAATCGACTTGCCTTACGAAAAAACGGGCGTGATTCCAAGTGCGAATACGCTTAATTCTTTCGTGTATAAGGGCAGTGTGAGCTATGGCTATGGAATGAGAGCGACTTTTATACAAATGCTACGCGCTTATGCGGCGTTTGCCAATGGTGGATATTTGATAAATCCCTACCTGCGGGACTACACGCTAAATAATAATATGAAAAAAACCGACATTAACGCCACCAAAAGCAAAGTCAGCATTTTAGGCGAATATAGCGCGAATGTAATGGAGCGCACCTTAATCAAAACCGTCGAAAAAGGCACAGCGAAAATCGCCCAAGTCAAAGGCGTAGTCGTGGGTGGCAAAACAGGCACAGCGCGAATCGCCACCAGCGGACGCTACCAAGACGCATACATAGGCTCGTTTTTTGGCTTTGCCAAAGATAAAAGGGCAAATTACACTATCGGCGTGGTGGTATTTGAAGCCTCATCTAGCAACTACTACGCCGCACAAACCGCCACCCCAATCGCCAAAAAAGTCATAGAAGCCTTAATCGATGAGGGATATTTAAGGCGCGAAATGAGATAGCGCCACGCAAAGCCACTAAAATAAACTTTGCTCCACGCATTCATCTTTTAATATGATTTCATCTTTTTCAATGCCATAAACGATAAAAAAATGATATTTTTCTAACATAAAAAATTCTAGCAAGTCATTATTATTTTTATAGATTTTGCACTCAATATTTTGAGATAAATTTAGCTCTTTTTTACTTAGCAAAAGCGCGTGTCCCCATTTAGCATTTAGCACAAAATCCATATATCGCTTTAGCATTTTTTTATCATTTGTGGCGAGGATAAATCGCATTGATTGTCCGTATTTCACGGCTCTAGCGGAAGTATTTATAAAAAGTGGCAAAAAGAGATTTTCATCAAAGGCAATCTTAAATTCGATATGTTTTTGCTTAAAAAAATGCAAAACATTATTTAAATCTTTGATTAAAAAATTTGGCAAAATTAGCTCATATATATCATTTTCAAATTCGATTTTTAACTCAAAAAGCGTTTGATATAAAATGCTAAAAAGCAAATTACTTGTATTTTTAAGCGGTTTTACTTCAAAAAATAGCGATTCAAAATCCACCACAATGATTCGGCAGTGAATCGCCTCCACCACTTCAAAGATATTTTTTGCAAAAGCGATATTTTTATCGCGCGAAAGTGCCTTTGCTAGGGCAAATGTGCTTTTTTCAAAGCGCAAAATTTCTAGCGCATTTGTAAGCTGCATATACTTCACAAAGCGATTGAGCGCAACTTCGAGGCTATCTACAAGCACCAAAGCCACCTCATCATCGCTAATATCACAAAAGCAATCACTCACAATCGCGTAAGCACCGCGATTTATCGCCTCACTCAAATCCGCGTGATTGCGTAGGATAAAGGCATCGCCCTTTAGCAAATTATCAATTTGGCTTGTGGTGGCGTTTATGTATGAGATTCGTGGCACACCGCAGATTTTTCCGCCGATAATCTCTACAAAATCATCTAAATACAACTTGTTTCCTGTGATTTTATGACGAGATTCGCACTCATTTAGCTAACCTTGCCTCCAGCGCTCGTGGTGGCAAAAAGCAACGCCACTTTTGGCGAATCCTTGCGTGAATCTTTATTTGAATCGCCCTGCGAATCCATTTGTGAATCGCTTGAATCCTCGCTTGTAAGTAGCATTCCCTCGCTTTTTACGCCCATAATTTTAGTGGGTTTTAGATTGATAATCGCACAGATTTTTTTGCCGATAAGTTCCTGTGGTGCGTAAAATTGCGCGATTCCTGAGACGATTTGTCGTTTTCCAAAATCGCCAAAATCGATTTGAAACACTAGCAAATTTTGGCTTCCTTCTATGTGATTCGCCTCTAATATTTCGCCCACGCGAATGTCGATTTTCTTAAAATCATCGATTTTTATTTGTGGCAATGCGCTGTTCGCCAAGCCGTCATTCTGAGCCGTAGGCGAAGAATCCAAAAAAGAATCGCTTTTGATTCGTGGATTCTTCGGGCTATCGCCCTCAGAATGACGAAGTGTGGTTGATTTTTCTATGACTTGCTCGATTTTAGGAAACAACGGCGGAATTTTGGTGAGATTAAATCGCGTCAAATATGTGCGATTTTTAATCAAATCATTATACAAATCAAGCCCAATTCCAAGCGATTTTGCCATATTTGTGGCACTTTTTGGTAGCACGGGATAGATTAAAAGCGTTGCCTTTGCCAAAATATTTGCGATGAAAACTAACAAACTCGCCACCTCGCGCACCCTGCCCTCTTTCATTAACTCCCACGGCGCATATTGCGTAATTAGCCCATTTGCCAAATCAAACAGCTTCCAAAGTTCCTCTAAATAGCGATTTGGCGTCATATTTTCCATTAGCGAATCTAGCGATTCGATGATTTCATCTACGCTTTTTTGCTCGAATTTCAGCCCCACAAAGTCATCTGCCTCGATTTTTAGCGCGAAATATTTCTCACTCATTCCAAGCAATCGATTTAGCAAATTCCCCAAACTATCGCTTAGCTCGGCATTTGTGCGCTCAATCAATGCGCGAATCGCAAAGTCGCCATCTTGCCCAAAAGGCACTTCGCGCAAAAGAAAATAGCGCAAAATCTCTAAGCCATAATTATCCGCAATATCCTTTGGATTCACCACATTGCCGATAGATTTGCTCATTTTCGCTCCCTCACTGAGCCACCAGCCGTGCGTAAAAATGCGCTTTGGCAGGGGCAAATCAAGGCTCATCAAAAACGCAGGCCAAAAAATAGCGTGAAATCGCAAAATATCCTTTCCCACGAAATGATAGGCGTTTTCAAACATTGCCATTTGATTTGTCCGCGTATTGCCAAAGCCAAGTGGCGTGATATAGCTTAAAAGCGCGTCCAACCACACATAAATGATATGCGTGGTGTCATTCGCGCTTTTTGGCAGAGAAATCCCCCAGCTAAAAGTCGAGCGCGTAATGGATAAATCGCTTAGCCCATTTTCGACAAACTTTATGACTTCATTACGCTTAAATTTGGGCAAAATCACTTCTTCATTTTCCGCATACCAAGCTAAAAGTCGCTTTTCATACTTGCTTAGCGCGAAAAAATAGCTCTCTTCTTTTATCTCTTTGGTGGGCTTCCTGCAATCTGGGCATTTTTCGCCATCAATTAACTGCCTTTTGGTGAAAAATGTCTCGCAGCTCACGCAGTAATTGCCCTCGTATTCCCCTTTGTAAATGTCGCCTTTTTGTTGCATAATCTCAAATGCGCGTTTTACGCCACAATCGTGGTAATCATCTGTGGTGCGGACAAAATAGTCATAGTCTATGCCAAAGTAATCCCACAAATTGCGGAATTTCGCGCTAATCTCATCGGCGTATTCCTGTGGGGCTTTGCCTTTTGCTTTCGCGCTATTTTCTATCTTTTGCCCGTGCTCATCAGTGCCTGTTAGCAAAATGGCATTATTGCCTTTAAGAATCTGATATTTTTTAAACGCATCACAAGCGATTGTCGTATAGGCGTGTCCTATGTGTGGAATGTCATTTACATAATAAATCGGCGAAGTTATAAATATATCTTTCAAGTTAAATTCCTTTTATTTTTTTGGTATTTTTGGCGCAACGAATCAAATGGCGAATCAGATTCGCGGACAAATTCGCACGGCGATTCGCGTAAGCGATTCAAGCAACGATTCACGCATTGATTCGCATTATCCATCAAAGTCAAACTCCCCGCTATTCCCGCCATTCATACTTTGATAAAC